>NZ_JACSWA010000554.1 GCF_016888125.1 Spirulina sp. CCY15215 | reverse complement strand
ATCAAGAACAATGGCAAGATTTGCAGGATCGAGAAGCAGTTATTCGCTTAAATGAAACCCCGCCTTTTTTAGTGGTTGAAATTGTCAGTCCTTCGACCAAAAGCACCGATCGCCGCGCCAAACGTGCCGAATATAGCGTCTTAAATATTCCTGAATATTGGATTGTCGATCCAATTGATTCGCAGGTGATTGTTTGTTCTTTAGTAGAAGGATTATACGATGCAGAAGAATTTGCAGGAGGCGATCGCCTTATTTCCCCAACCTTTCCCGAACTTATTCTAACTGCCGCACAAGTTTTACAAAGCGCTAGTTAAGAAACTTTATTTTTTATTCACCTAATTCTCTCAGCATTTTTGGTAAATCTTCCTTGAGAAATACAGTCATTTGTCCGCTATGAGAACTGCTATCTTCATTTTTAGTTAAGTCCAACCAATAAGCAAAGCGAGTTCCCAAACGCAATTCTCCTTCTCTTCCTCCCAAACCAGGCAAATTTAAACGTCGAGACATTTCCAAAGTGTCCGCAGAGGGATAAATGCGAACAATTTGTGCATTTTGATAATCCGTATAAATATCCAACCCATAAATAACTCGCAAGGCTTCTTCTAACCTCGGTAGAGAAACCCCATTAATTAAATCGTAAAGGGAAAAATTTTCACTGCGAATAATTCCAGGATTTCCTAAGAAACTAATGCGACCTGGTGGCAAAACAGAAGCGCGAAACTCAAAGCGTTGGGCTGCGGTGTCAGTGCGTCGTACTGTTAAACCATCACCGCTATTTGTAGGCTGTAACGTCGGATTTCCGGCGATCCAAGCGGCTACAGTTTCTGTACGCTGACCGGGTAAACTCCAAGCAGGAGAGGCGATCGCGCCAAAAACTAAACCCAAGCATCCTAGTGTAGATAAATAGCGTAAGCAAAAAGAGCGAGCATTCATAAGTATTAATCGGTAAAAGTGAATGGTGAATGGGTGAAAATTCCTCCTTTCCCCAAAGAATGAAAAAATATATTTCTCAACATTAATTATGCAGCGATCGCAACGTGCTAAGTTTATAGGGCTAAGTTGGTTCTGATGGGGAACAGCCATCAGACGCGAGGGGGAAAAACCAGTGCAAATCTGGTGCTGTCCCGCAACTGTCAGGAACCTCAGCCTAAAGGCGTGAGGCTTGAAAGAGAAATCTGACAAGCCATTCTGACCAGACTAAGTACCCAGCGTACTACGTTATTTGGGT
>NZ_JACSWA010000553.1 GCF_016888125.1 Spirulina sp. CCY15215 | reverse complement strand
ATCAAGAACAATGGCAAGATTTGCAGGATCGAGAAGCAGTTATTCGCTTAAATGAAACCCCGCCTTTTTTAGTGGTTGAAATTGTCAGTCCTTCGACAAAAAGCACCGATCGCCGCGCCAAACGTGCCGAATATAGCGTCTTAAATATTCCTGAATATTGGATTGTCGATCCTATCGAGTCGCAGGTGATTGTTTGTTCTTTAGTAGAAGGATTATACGATGCAGAAGAATTCCGAGGAGGCGATCGCATTATTTCCCCAACTTTTCCCGAACTTATTCTAACTGCCGCACAAGTTTTACAAGGTAATTTTTAAGAGTAAATTCATCTTATTTCAAAACCATGATAATCGCAACCCAAAAACTGATTCTCAAAGAATATCTCAACTATGACGACGGAACAGACAATCGTTATGAATTAGTTAATGGAGAATTAGTAGAAATGGCGCTTCCTAGCGGACAACATGGCGAAATTGCTGATTTTTTAAACTTTCAATTTCGTCGAGAAATAGAAAGACTCGATCGCCACTGGGTTTCTAAGCAAATGGCGATTGGGGTTCAATCTCCTCGAGGCGATCGCACTGATACAGTTCGCATTCCTGATGTTACAATAATTCATCAAGAACAATGGCAAGATTTGCAGGATCGAGAAGCAGTTATTCGCTTAAATGAAACCCCGCCTTTTT
>NZ_JACSWA010000552.1 GCF_016888125.1 Spirulina sp. CCY15215 | reverse complement strand
CCTGTAATTCCGCCGCATAAACGCGAATGTGGCGCGTGGTTGATTTTAGAAGCATCAGAATTTTTTCTCCGAATGAAATTGCGCGTTATTCCCATCAGGGTATTCTACCCGTTTTTTGGTAGAGTTAAACCAAGTATGGGGAATCGGTTATTTCCGACGTGGCAAGGCAAAATATGGATGAAATCGCAAAACAAGCTCATGAAGGAAGTGTAGCGGCGATCGTACAGATTATGAACGATCGCCTCGCTGACATGGGGGTAAGAACTCGAGCCGTTCTAGAAAAGGGCATCCTGCAAGTTCTCTGTGAAGCCAAAGAAAGCGAACAACTCCAACAATCTGTCCTGATTGAGCAGTTACAGGAAATTTTAGAGGCGATCGAACCGCAAAACCTGCGCCGCGTCAATATTTGCGGTCGTATTGCCAATGAACAGCAACTCATTTGGCTCGAAGATGTCCATCGCAACCCCGAAAATCCACTTCTGTGGTCCCAACAGATCGTTCTTCGCAAAGCCAGTATTTTCCAAAGATTGTTCCATAACCGTCAGGATGATCGCGACGGAAACGCGGAAGTGCGATCGCCGCAAAAATCGACTTCCATCCAACTCTCATCAAACTTTTCTTCTCGTTCATCATCCAAGATGCGTAATATTTTAGGGATGTTGGTGTTATGTACAGTCAGTTTTTTGGCAGGATTGGCTTATAACAATTGGCGCGGGCAAAATTTGGATTTTTCCCAATTAATGGGAATCCTTCCCTTCTTTAAGTCTTCTGTATCGTCGGTTTCTCCTGCGGCTCCGATCGCCCAAACCACTGAATCTCCAGCCGAGGCTCCTGTTGCTTCTGCACCCTCTCCCGTTCAAACTGTTACCCCCACAACACTTGTACTGCCGACTCCCAACGACTCTAATGCTCTCAGGACAGAGGCAGATCCTTTTTCCGAAGCAGTACGATTGGCAGAAGAAGTTTCCCTAAAGGGTCAAACGGCTCAAACCAAGGCTGAGTGGCTTGATTTATCCGCTCAGTGGCAAAAAGCCTCGGAGTTGATGAACTCGGTGCCTCGAGAAGATTCTCGCTATAATGTTGCCCGCGATCGCGTTGAGTTCTATCAAAAAAATAGTGAAGTGGCTCGCACTCAAGCGCAAAAGCAGGATAATAATTGATAGTTGATAATTGATAGTTGATAGTGAATAGTTGATAATTTTGAGAACATTTCGGGAAGATTAGTGACATGAATGAGCTAGACTCCCACAAACTCGGGCAAGAAATTCTCAAATTGCTTCTCCCTACTCCTGATCCTCCTCTTCTTCTCGCAAGAATTGCTCGGGCGATCGGCCAACAGTTGAATGCAATGGTTTGTTTACTGGTTAGCGATCGCCGGGACCTCGAATTGGGAACAAATGGATATTGGTGTACAGAAAGCTATCTTCCTCAACAAGACAGCCTTAAAAAGCAATTATTGGCTCAACTGTCTGGGCAAAATTCAAGTTTTTCTCTTCCTTTAAAATGCGTGCTTATGATCCCTACGCCTTCCGATGGAGCTATTATTTTGGGGGGAGATTTGCAAGATAAATGGCAGGATTTACAAGCCAAGACACTAGAAGCGATCGCCAATGCCGTAGCGATCGCTTTCTCTCAAGTTCGACTTCAACAGCAAAGTTACCTCAATCAGGCCTATCAGGTTCTTTTAGAACAATTTCACGGCATCAATGCGGCTCAACCCGACTTCGACCTTGCTCTGGCGACAACAGCAACAGCCCTACAGGTGGAACGAGGGGCGATCGTGCTTTTAAAATACAAAGATCCCCTCTACAATCAACAGGATTCTAAGGCGATTCCCCGAGCCAATTGCACTATTGCCCATCAATGGACGGCAAGGAAAGGCATTGCTAAAATTGGTGCAGCAGAAGAAAACTTTAAATTGTCCGATTGTCTCTGTTGTATTACCGCTTGGCAACAGTCTCCCCAACCTTTTGCGATCGATACCTTCTCTAAGTCTAATCCCAACAATAAATCCGACAGTCTCATTCCTAGTTTTTTGCATCCCGATCGCTTTCCCGCTTTATTACTTGTTCCTCTCATTGGTACGGCCAGTAATTCTTCCTTAGTGCTAGGGTTTTTCCTCTTTCAACGCGATCGCCCCTATCGCTGGCAAACCAGTGAAATGACTTTAGCGCGTTGGGTAGGCGCTCAAATTGCCACGGCGACGATTTACGATCGCACCATTAAGCAAGTACAGTCCTTGGTAACAAAACGGACGGCTCAATTGCAAGGCAGTTTAGAAGTTCAAGCCAAACTCTACGAACAAACCCGCAAACAGGTAGAGCAATTGCGCCAATTGATCGAACTTAAAGATGAATTTCTCGATTCTGTAAGCCACGAGTTGCGAACCCCTTTAACGACGATGAAACTGGCGATTCAAATGCTTCGTCAACCTGGACTTCCCCCCGAGCGTCAAGGCAAATATCTGGAATTATTGGAGCGGGAATGGGGGCGAGAATATAATCTCATTCAAGATTTACTAGCACTACAAAAGCTAGAAACTCATCAAATTAATCTACAACTGAGCCAATTAAATCTTCAGGAAATTGTGGAAGAATTATGGGGAGCTTGTCGCGAAACATGGACAGAGAAAGGATTAGAATTGGCCGTTCGCTACGGTGGAGAAGATAATCTCGATACCTCCTTGTTACTTTATTCCGATCGCGACAGTTTGCAACGCATCTTACAAGAATTACTGGCTAATGCCCAGAAATACTCCGATCCCGACAGTACGGTTTATGTAGAAATCGATCGCCTCTCTACCCCCCAGTTAGCCTCAGAAACGAGCAAAAAAGGCGATCGCATCACCATCGCAATTGTGAATACTGGTGCAGGTATTGCACCGGAAAATATTGAGAGTATTTTTGAGAAATTTATGCGCGGAAAAGAAGCAAACCAACAGGCGATCGCGGGAACAGGTTTGGGCTTGGCTTTAGTAAAAGGGCTGGTACAGCATCTTAATGGCACAATTGAAGTATCGAGTCGCATTGCTGACCAAAACCAGCGCGGTGAAACCAAGTTTACCCTCGTTTTACCGCAATTTCCCCTGCAAAAATAATCCTATGAGTGCATCCTTGAAAACCCCACGTTGGCAGCAAGCAAAATATTCACCCTGGCAGCGCAAAATCGATGTTTTTAGCGTTGCTACTCGCTTTTTTCTGGCCTTGGGATGGGACAAAATAACAGGAAATTCTTCAGAAAAACAGCAACATCGTCATGCTCGTTGGTTAGTAACACAATTGTTGGAATTGGGTCCAACTTTCATCAAAATTGGTCAGGCACTTTCGACGCGATCGGATTTAATTCCTCTGCCTTATATTGAAGCCTTGGGACAATTGCAAGATCGCGTCCCTCCTTTTCCCACCCAAGAAGCGATCGCCGTTATCGAAACTAATTTAGGGAGCAAGATTTCAGAGTTATTTAGTGAATTTGAAGAGACTCCCATTGCGGCTGCTAGTTTGGGACAAGTTCACCGCGCCATTTTACCAACGGGAGAAAAGGTAGCGATCAAGGTGCAGCGTCCAAGATTAGAACGCTTATTTAATCTTGATTTTGCAGTATTACACCGCTTAATTAGCCTGCTCGAACGCTATTTTCCCAAGGTCAAAAAATATAATTTAGAGCATCTCTATCGCGAGTTTTTTGAGTTACTCTACCAAGAAATTGATTATATTCATGAAGGAAAAAATGCGGAGAGATTCCAGAGCAATTTTCGCGATTATCCTAATATTATTGTCCCGCGAGTATACTGGCGTTATACTGCACCACAAGTTTTAACATTAGAATACTTACCAGGAATTAAAATTGACGATCGCGCTTCTCTTGAATCTCGCAATTTTAATCCCGATCGCGTCATTCAAACGGGAATTGCTTGTTATCTCAAGCAACTTTTAGAAGATGGTTTTTTTCAATCAGATCCTCATCCTGGAAATATGGCGGTTAATGAGCAAGAAAAGATTATTTTTTACGATTTTGGCACAATGTCAGAAGTAAAAAGCATGGCCAAAGATGAGATGATTAATACTTTTTTTGCGGTCATGCGAAAAGATACGGATGCAGTGGTACAAAGTTTAGTTTATATGGGATTGATCGAACCGCTACAAGATATGTCTCCCATCAAGCGTTTAGTGGCTTTTGTTTTAGAACAATTTCGTGAAAAGCCCATCGATCTGCGAGCTTTTGAGCAGATGAGTAGCGAAGTTTATTTAATGTTTGAAAAACAACCTTTTCGCTTGCCATCGGAAATGATGTTTGTGATTAAATCAGTTTCTACTCTTGATGGCATTGCTCGCGCACTCAATCCCCAATATAATTTAATTGCCGCTAGTCAACCCTTTCTGAAAGAATTAACCCAATCTGCTCGTAAAGGCAACTTAATTCGTCAAACCTTCCGACAAGCAGGAACATTAATCCGCGATCGCGTCAATCGCCCCAGTCGGGTAGAATTAGCCATTCAAGATTTACAGGAAAGACTCGATCGCGGCGAAATTGAATTTCAAGTCAAATCAGAAACCAGCGATCGCGCCCTGAAGCGCATTAATTTAGCAGTAAAATGTTTAATTTATACCTGTTTATCAGGATTCTCTCTCATTTCGGGAATACTCCTTGTGATCGGAGGAATTGCCAATTGGGGAATAGTTATCTTCTGTTTCTCAGCATTTTGGTTTATGATTCTCTTGCGTTCCCTGATGCAATTAGCTGTGCGAGAACGATTGGATAAGTTTGTAGAAAAATAAAAATTAAGGCATAACTAATAAAGACGAATGAAAACAATTAATTTAGCTGTCAATGGCACATTAATGCGAGATTTAGAACTCAACCAAAATTTGCTCAAGGTTGGTGCAAAATTTGTCCAAGAAGCCAAAACAGAACCCACTTATCGATTATGGTCAATTGATGATAAATATCCCGCCATGCAGCGCGTAAACGAATCAGGAACTAACATTGATGTTGAAATTTGGGCAGTTCCTTTAGAAGGACTCGCACAAATCTTATTGCAAGAACCTTCCGGTTTATGTATTGGCAAAGTTCGCCTCGAGCATGGAGAAGAAGTGCTTGGAGTTGTTGCCGAAGCAATTGCTTGTGCAGGAAAACAAGAAATTACAACTTATGGTGGTTGGCGCAATTATATTCAAATAAGATAAGTTTGGGAACAAACTGGCACGATCTCATCTTCCCCGCAACTCAAAACCAATGGAACCCGATCTCCTTCCCCCCAAAAAATTTCCTCGCGTTCCCTTTGAACGGCGTTTTTACGCTTTTGCCATCGATTTAACCCTGACATGGCTACTGAGTTCCTTTGCTGGGAAAGGTGCCGTACAAGCGATCGTCTTCTTCTTAGCTTGGATTCTCCTGCGAGTAGTGGTTGTGGATAAAAATCAAGGTCAAAGTTTGGGTTCCTGGTGTATGGATATCAAAGTTCTCGATCTACGCTTCCGCAAAGTACCGGATTTATTCGCCCTTGCCAAGCGAGAAGGGTGTTTGGGAGGATTAGCCACCTTTGCCGCGATCGGCTTTAATCTCTTCTTTATCAATCCTTTTTCTACCCTTTTGCTGGTTTCTCCCCTCATTATCGATTGTGCGATCGCCTACGCTGACGACGACTGGAATCAAGCCTTTCACGATCGCTTCTTCGGTACCGTCATGGTTCAAACCAAGCGAGGATATTCCCTCGATATTCGCTTGCGAAGATTCCTTGCAGATTTGCGCTATCGTATGCGAAGATAGAAAGCTGCGTTGAAATTAGGAACGGATGGAATTACTGAGATTATGGCAAGCAAAAAGGGCGCTAGAATCATCATCACCTTAGAGTGTACGGAATGTCGCACTAACCCCGACAAGCGATCGAACGGGGTTTCCCGCTATACAACAATGAAGAATCGTCGCAATACCACCGGACGGATGGAATTGAAGAAGTTTTGTACTCATTGCAATAAGCATACCGTTCACAAAGAAATCAAATAATCGCTTATTCGGTAAAAACCTTTCCCGACTCGATCCCCTAAAAATTAGTACAAAAGAACAATCATGGCTTATTACCGCAAACGTCTTTCTCCAATTAAACCAGGAGATCCCATCGATTATAAGGATATTGAATTACTCCGCAAGTTCATTACCGAACGCGGCAAAATTCTGCCCCGTCGTATTACGAATTTAACCGCAAAGCAACAACGAGATTTAACCTTAGCGATCAAGCGGGCTAGATATATGGCACTTTTACCCTATATCAATATTGAAAGCTAGAGCAAATTACCGGGTTAGGTTTTTGGTCTAAAAAGCGATCGCCTTGGCGATCGCTTTTCACTTTTTGGCGATCGCCTAACTTGACAAATAGGTTTAAGTCATGAGATAGCGTGATAGAATTAACAAAAATAGAGTGAAGTTAAAGAATCTTTGCACTCGATGAGGTCAAACAATCTTGTGAGTCAATATCAATTTGTTGCCGATGACGGTCAGCCCCTGCGACAAGGGCGATCCCAGCGTTACGATCCCCAAGCGACCGCCAAATACTGTCGCTACAGACCTTGGTTAGTCTTCTGGCGAGCCTTCACCATCTTCTGGTATCTGGGTGGCTTTGTCCTTCGCTTCCTCCTCGATCGCTGGCGAAACGTAAATGTTATCGAAAAAAACAAACTGAGACGCGCAGCCGATTTGCGTCAAACTCTCACCAAGTTAGGAACAACCTTCATTAAAGTCGGTCAAGCCCTCTCCACTCGGCCAGATCTGATCCAGAAAGATTTTCTTGCTGAACTCGTTAAATTACAAGATCGCCTTCCTCCCTTCAACAACGCAACGGCTTTCGCAATTATTGAGGAAGATTTAGACCGCACCCCAGAGGAAATCTATCGGGAAATCTCCCCCCATCCCATTGCAGCAGCCAGTCTCGGACAAGTGTATCAAGCCATCCTGCACAGTGGGGAAAAAGTTGCCGTTAAAGTACAACGACCGAATTTACGCCCGACAATTACCCTTGACCTGCATTTAATGAGATGGGCAGCCAGTTGGATCGCACCCTGGCTGCCTTTAAATATCGGTCACGATCTAACCTTAATCGTTGATGAATTCGGAACTAAGCTATTTGAAGAAATTGATTACTTCAACGAGGCACGTAACGCTGAAATATTTGCCACTAATTTTCGCGACGATCCCACGGTTAAGGTTCCGGAAATTTACTGGCGCTATACCGGACTTCGTGTCCTAACTTTAGAATGGATAGATGGCTTTAAACTCACCGATACAGAAAGCATTGAAGCAGTAGGCGTAGATCCCAATGAAGTCATTAAAATTGGGGTTATTTCTGGACTGAAACAACTCTTGGAATTTGGCTTTTTCCATGCTGACCCCCATCCTGGGAACTTATTTGCTCTGTCAGACGGACGCATGGCTTATATTGACTTTGGCATGATGGATCAGCTAGATGAATATACCAAGGAAACCCTAGCCGCTTCTGTGGTTCATCTCATCAACCGCGATTTTTATCAACTGGCCGATGATTTTAAAGCACTGGGATTTTTAGCCTCGGATACTGATATTACTCCGATTATTCCCGCCCTAGAAAAGGTGTTGGGCAATGCGATGGGAGAAAAGGTGAAAGACTTCAATTTTAAAACCATTACCGATGAGTTTTCCGAGTTGATGTATGAGTATCCTTTCCGGGTTCCGGCGAAATTTTCCCTGATTATCCGATCGCTGATTACCCAAGAAGGATTAGCGCTGACATTAGATCCGGAATTTAGTATTGTTGAAATTGCTTATCCTTATGTTGCCAAACGATTGCTGCGAGGGGAATCTGCGGCTATGCGCCGTCGCTTATTAGAAGTGCTGATTCAGGATGGGAAATTTAAGTGGGAAAGATTGGAAAATATGCTGGCGATCGCGCAAAGCGATGGCAATTTAGACCTCCTTCCTACAGCGCAATTGGGGCTACAATATCTTCTTTCGGAAGAAGGGCGCTATTTACGGCAGCAAATCTTATTAGCCCTGACAGAGAACGATCGCCTACACACGCAAGAAGTACAGCGACTTTGGGACTTAGTAAAAGATGAGTTTCAACCCCATCGCATTTTTGATGTGGCCTGGAATACCATTAAGGAAATTTCCAGCGAACAAGTTACCGCTTTAATGACCTTGGGGAATGGAAAAGGATGAGAGAGGAGGAGTGAGGGATAAATTTTCTTCTTCCCTGTTCTCTTCCCTCATCATTACAAATGAACTATAATTGGCGGAGAAAGCGTTCAAATTGCTAATGAATGGAGAGAAAATCAAGAAAGAACCTTAAAATCCAGACTTTATGCGATCCAAAGTTAGCTGTATGCGCTTAAAATAATTCAGTGAATCTTTGAGCCTATGGGGATTTCAGTAATTTTATCAATCCTAGTGGTTGAGAAATCTTCCAAGGCTTTTATTGACTGAATTTGCCAACGGAACAGATTCGTTCTATTTAACAAACGCAACACGGGAGATTATTTCATGAACAAAGGGGAACTAATAGATATGGTGGCTTCCCGGACCCAAGTTACCAAAAAAGATGCTGATGCAATCATTACTGCCATCATTGAGACGATCATGGAGACTGTCGCCGAGGGAGAAAAGATAACTCTTGTCGGATTTGGCTCTTTTGAAGCTCGCGATCGCAAGGAACGAGAAGGACGCAATCCCAAAACGGGGGAAACCATGCTGATACCTGCGACTAAAGTTCCCGCTTTTTCACCGGGTAAAAAATTTAAAACTGAAGTAGCTTCTAAAAAAGCTGCTGCGGCTACCGACGAAACTTAATTTTTGTCCCCCGATGAGCGAGATTTCCCAGAGACCCAAGCATGGGGGTAATCTGAATTGGGCTGCTGCGATCGCCGATTGTTCCACCGATATGATCTTGGATTTTTCGGCCAGTATCAATCCTTTGGGTCCCCCCCAGAGTGCGATCGCGGCAATTCAAGACAGTTTAACTTCCCTTTCTAGCTATCCCGACCCCCAATATCATCAGCTACGTTCGATTCTTGCTCAATGGCACGATCTCCCCAAGGATTGGTTCTTACCTGGGAATGGGTCGGCGGAACTTCTGACTTGGGCTTGTTGGGAACTTGCTCACCAGGAAAAGGTAGTTTTGTTAACTCCCGCCTTTAGCGATTATCAGCGCGGTTTACAGGCTTTTTCTGCCAATGTGGAGCAGCATTCCCTGATGGAAAGAGGAGAATTTTCTTTTTCTCTCTTTCCTCTTTCTACGTCGAGCAGGGGTAAAAGGGGATTATTATTAAATAACCCTCACAATCCTACGGGCAAACTTTGGTCAATTGACGAAATTTTGCCCCTTTTAGATTGTTTTGAGGTTGTGGTTATTGATGAAGCCTTTATGGACTTTCTCTTACCTTCACAGCAACAAAGTTTGTTGGGGTATATTCAAGATTTTCCTCACTTAATTATATTGCGATCGCTGACAAAATTTTATAGTTTACCAGGGCTGCGTTTGGGCTATGCCATCGCCCATCCCGATCGCCTCCAACGGTGGCAAAAAATGCGAGATCCTTGGTGTGTGAATGTCTTAGCTGCGGCCGCAGGAGAGGCTGTGTTAGGCGATCGCGCATTTCAACGGCAAACTTGGGACTGGTTGACCCCCGCACGGGATTTTCTTTATCGCAGTTTAAAAGCATTACCTGGTCTCGATCCAGTGATGGGAGCCGCCAATTTTTTGTTAGTGAAAAGTCAATATTCTTGTTCTCAATTACAATTACAATTATTAAAGCACGATAAAATTTTAATTCGAGATTGTTTGAGTTTTCCTGAATTAGGCGATCGCTATTTTCGTATTGCTGTTCGTTCTGCTCCAGAAAATCAACGATTGGTTCAGGCATTATCGTTGGTGATAAAGACATAGAGAACGGGAGAATATAAACCTAAAATCTTTCACTATTGTAATTCTTGTAAAATGTCTGGCGAATACGATTTAGTTATTATTGGGTTTACTCCTGAAGGGATTTACACTGCTTTAAATGCTGTATCTCTGAATGCTCGTGTTGCCTTGGTTTCTCAAAATTGTCAAGGAGAGAATCATGCTCTTTATCGCTACAGTTTGAGGGAGATAGGTAGGCACTATGAGGAAGGGAAAAAGGCGGCAAAAGTTGCTATTTCTGGACAGATTAATGAGATTAATTTAGAAACTGAGATCGCAAGGAGGGAAAGCGCGATCGCGACTATTGCTGAAGGTGATTCTCCTGCTATTTTAAGTGCTGCGGGAGTTGATTTTATTGAGGGAATGGGGGAGTTTTGTCGCCGTCCCCAATTAGCTTTTATCGTTGCTGGACGAAAACTGCGATCGCGCTCTTACATTGTAGCAATGGGAACTCGCCCCTGTCTTCCCGAACTGAAAAGTTTACAGGAAGTTGGCTATTTAACCGCCGATCTTCTCTGGCGATCGCCTACTTTACAACAATTGCCACAAAGTTTAGCAATTCTTGGGAATACGTCTTTTGCATTAGAACTGGCTCAAAGTTTAGTACGTTTAGGAAAAACGATTACTTTGGCGATCAACACCCAAATTTTACCCCAAGAAGAACCAGAAGCGGCTCGTTTAATTCAAGCACAATTAGAGGGAGAAGGTATCGAGCTTTTAAACTATAGTTCTGTAACGCAAGTTAAGAAAATCGGAGCGAAAAAATGGCTTCAAATTGGCGATCGCGCCATTGAAACCGATGAAATTATTTGGGCTGCTGGTTGCCAACGGAATTTAGAGGGCTTGAATTTAGAAGCATTTGGAATCGATCCTGTGAGTCCAAATATCAACCCCAAGTTACAAACTTGTAATTCGCAAATTTATATTTGTGGTAGTATTGAGGATGAATTGGAGTTATCTTCTCGCTCTCAATATGAGAGCGATATTGCGCTGCATAATGCCCTTCATTTTTCTACTCGCAAAGGCGATCGCGATCGCCTTCCTCACCTTGTCTGCACCGATCCCAATCTAACCCGGATTGGTTTAACTGAAAATCAAGCACAACAAAAATATGGAGAAAATAAGATTGTTGTCTATCATCGTTATTTTAAACAAGTTTCTCTGGCTCTTCTCAGGGAAGAAACAACTGGTTTTTTAAAAATTATACTCAATCGAAAAGGTGCTATTTTAGGTGCAACAATTGTCGGTTCTCAAGCAACAGAATTAATTAATTTATTAACTTTAGCCAGACAAAACCAGATTAGTATCGATCGCTTGGCTGAACTATACCCCATTTCCCCGAGTTTTTCGGAAATAATCTGGCAAACTGCTAGAGATTGGCAGCGCGATCGCCTCACAAAAAACTCGTTACAAAACTATATTCGCCATCTTTGGCTCACTCTATAACGATGGCTGAAAGTTTTAGAGCCTTCTGAGATTAACCGTTTTTGAGTCTACCAAGGTTCACCGCTTTAAATCAAGGCTCGGCGCATGGCTTGGAGCTTGAGGCGAACTTCCGCCAATTCTCGTTCGGGATCGGAACCAGCCACAATACCGGCTCCCGCGTAAAGTCGAGCGCGATCGCCAGCAATAGCAGCCGAACGAATACCCACGATAAACTCACTATTGCCTCGGGCATCAACCCATCCTAACGGGGCTGCATATAAGGCGCGATCGAAGTTCTCGTAACGACGAATGCGATCGCAGGCTATTTGGGTAGGAACTCCAGCAACGGCAGGAGTGGGGTGCAGTTTGGCTACAATATCGAGAGGATGCAAATTTTGGGGTACTCGGGCGGAAATCTGTACGTGCAGGTGTTGAATATTATCCAATTGTAGGACTTGCAAAGGCGATCGCCGAACTTGCAAGCCGAGTTTTTCAAGGCACTGTAAAATAAATTCGCTTACGGCTTGATGTTCTCGCTTATCTTTTTCGCTCTTGAGTAATTGTTGAGCTAATTGGGTGTCTTCTCTGGGGGTTTTTCCACGGGGTGCAGAACCCGCTAAAGCATCGGTAATTAATTGCTGGTTTTGCAAGCCGATCGCGCGTTCTGGACTTGCACCAATAAAACGATAACCGCGATCGTTACCGATCGCAAAAAGATAGCAATTGGGATAATTTTGGCGTAAATTTTGCAGCGATTCAATAATTCTAAAAGGCACTGGAGAAATGAGATCGAGAGGATGAGCTAAAACGATTTTACTCAGTTGATGCTTTTGAATAGATTGCAGAGCAGATTTAACGGCAATCTTAAAATTATCTTCGTTGCGTATTTTTTCCTGAAGATTAAAATAGGTTTGCGGTTGCGGAGTAGAACTTAAAATATTGAGACGAAATTGACAAATTTTCTTAATAGTTCGCGTTATTTCTTCGACGGCTAATTTAATATTAAGGGTTTTAGTTATGGCAATATTGGCCACAAAAAAACAACAATTATTTTTGCGTATAACTTGGAATTGTGGGAGAAAAATTGTCGCGACGGGAAAGGGATAAGCAATACTATTAGAAGTGGGGAAAAATGTAAAACTAGAAAAAAAATAAGGGTTCGCTTCACTTTGAGTAGAACTTTGTGGATAAACAATTTGTTTTAAACAATCTTGCATAAAGTTCCGAGTGCGAACAAAGCGATCGCCAGAAGAAGAACTATCAGAAGAATCAATTTCTAACAATTTTACCGCTCCATGACCAAAAACTGCTTCCCGTGTTTTCGGATGTTCCCAATAGAAATGTTGGCGATCGTCTCGGAGGAGACATTGAAAAGCAGCAAGAGGATCGATGTCGTTAAGGGGTTGAGAAAAGCTGGCTATTTTAGCAATATTCGTGCGACAATACTGTTCGTAACAAGCATAGAGAAACTGATAAATTGCTTTCTCCTCTTGAAGTAAATCAATTGACTGACTTTTAACAACCATGCGACTGCAAATATAAACAAATGTAAAAAAAAGTAAATTTTGGCTCTTGGCTATTGTTTTTATTCACTTTATGTGCTGCCAAAGTATTTGCAAAAATCGGCGATCAGTGTTGTTAATCATCGGCAATATTCCCTGCAATTTGACAATCTAGGGGTTTATTTTCATATTTCCTCGAGTTATAAAATACAGAAACCCGTAATTCTGCAACAAAACGTTACCTTTAGAAAATATCTGCCGGATCTGCCGCATTGAGTTTCCGCACGGCGATCGCGCCAGATCCCACGCACATAATAACAGTTAAAATCAATACGGTGGTTGCTTTAGCGACATCCATCACAACAGGCAAAGATGTAGCATTCGTCGTCAATAAATAGAGAAAATTGGAGAGGGCAAAACCAGGCAAATATCCCACTAAAGCTAAAATAATTGCTTCTTGGAAAACAACTTGGAGTAAATAAAAATCCGTATATCCCATTGCTTTTAAGGTTGCATATTCTGGCAGATGATCGGCAACATCAGTATAGAGAATCTGATAAACAATCACCATCCCCACGATAAATCCCATCCCTGCCCCTAAAGTAAAAATAAAACCGATCGCGGTACTTTCTTGCCAGTATTTCTTTTCAAAATCAATAAATTCTGCTTGAGAAAGAACTAAGACATCTTGAGGAATCAAAATATTGTTCGCATTAGGAACATAGAATTCCTCGCGAATTTTCGCTAGAATTGCTTCTGGATCGGCTCCTGCTTGAACTTGAATCACTCCTACTTCGATGAGATCGGGATTGCGTTCCTCAAAAATACGTCCATAATTGAGATCGCTGGTAATAATATTTCCATCTGCGCCAAAAGAAGCACCTAAACTAAATAAACCTCCGATCCTAACTCGTCTTCCTGCGACTTCTGTTTCTACTGTTTCTCCGCGATCGAAAAGTTCTCCTATCGGTCCAAATTCTGCACGGGATAGGCGATCGAAAAGAATAAAGTCTTCTAATTTAATAATCTCCAAATTTTCCTGCATTTGTGGCAGATCGATGATATTCTCAACGGGATTGATACCGATGACCATAATGCTTCGGGTTGAGCGATTTTCAGGATTTTTCCAGAGTGCAAAGGCGATATGAATGGGATAGACAGCTTTTACATTTTCAATCCCTAAAACCTGATGCAAACGTCGCTTGGAAAAGTTATCCATCGCGATGAGTGCTGTTGATTGTGGACTGATGAGAAAAATATCTCCTTTAACTTTTTTATGAAAAATAATAGAACTTTCAAACAGTGCATCTTGAAAGCCAAACTGCATAAACATGAGAATATCAGCAAAGCTAATTCCTGCTAAAGCAATCAGCAAGCGCATTTTTTCATGGGTGAGTTGCATCCAAGCGAGAGGAATTTTCATAATAGTCGGTCTTACTCAAATTATTTACTAGGACTTACGCATTAGCGGGCAAGATACCCGCACTACCATAACAATAGAATACGGTAGTGGGAGCGTCTCGCTCCCTGGAATATTATTGGATGAATATTATTGGATTGCGTAAGTCTTATTTACAATAAAATTTCAACTAACACTTTAGCATTAGTTAAACCAGAGACTCTCTGACTATCTTCAGGAGAAAGCAGAATATCTACTTCAACGACGCGGGCATCAACATCAGCAGCCGGATCAGTATCGAGTACATCTTTTTTGCCAATTTGTAAACCAATATTACTAACTTTTCCCCGTAATTCTCCCTCAAAAGAACCATTTTCGCTTTTAATAATTGCTTCGCGATCGATGCGAACTCGACTAATATCGCTTTCATAGACTTCAGCAACCACAACCATGCGATCGGTTTTGCCGATCGCGATAATTCCCTCTCCTGTTTCCGTCACTTCCCCAACATGGGTGTTAACTTCTAGTATTTGTCCGGTGATGGGCGATCGCACCACGCTCAATTCTAAATCTTCTTGGGCTTGACGGACGGCAGATTGAGCTAAGTCTACACTGGCTTGAGCTTGGCGAATTTCCACGGGACGCACCTCGCTAATACGATCTAAATTGGCGATCGCCTCGCGAATTTGCCGATCTAAAGTTGCCTCAGTCCGAATTTTATTCTCTTTAGCTTCCGTAACCCGCTCTCGAGTTGTAGCCAGAGTTAATGCCCTCGTATCGCGTTCCGAGGTAGAAATTGCCCCCTCCTGATATAACTGTTCGTAACGTTTGTACTCTGTTTCCGCATTGCGTAACTCCGCTTCAATGCGAGACACCGTTGCCGCTTGGGTGGCACTCTCCCCCCGTAATTGTTCCTGTAAACGCTGAATCGTCGCCTGCTGCGCGGTGATTTCCCCTTGTTTGGCTCCCGCCTTGACCACCGCTAAATTCGCCTCAGCAACGGCGACATCCTCCTTAGCGCGATTAACCGCAGCGTTGAGGCGATCGTAGCTGTCGAGTTGAGCAATAATCTGATTGACGCGAACGCGATCGCCTTCCCCCACCAATAAGCGTTCAATTTTTGCGCCTCCAGTAGTGGAAGAAGGAGAGGCGGCCACTTGAATCACCTCTCCCAACGGTTCGAGCCTCCCTAATGCCGTCACTGCTTCGATTTTGGGCAATTCTGGGACTTCCGATTCTTCAGCCGTCGAAGGGGATAACTGTTGTAGGGTTCTGACGCTGTAAATGGCTGTCGCACCCACAACCAGAAGACCGCCAATAGACAAACCGATAATCCATCCTTTGCCTTTTTGTGTAAATAGCGATCGCTTTACCCCGAGTTTGTCATTCATAACAGAACTAATTCTCCTCAATGCTTATCTTAGCGCGAGGATGGAACGCAAGGAATCTTGTAACCTTGGAAAAAAATTAAGAAGAAGTTGAAAGTATTTTGAGTAAATAATTGTTATCTAAAGCGGCTCGATAACGCTTCATTATTGCATCTGATGGGTTTACCCTAGATCAATTGTCTTAACATCCCATTTCTTCTCCTGCTGGAGGAACAATAAGTTTGGCAGCTTCTATTGCTTCTTCCGGAGTTTCTACTAATTGATCTAAACGATAGAGTAAATATTGTGCTTCAGCATCATTTTTCTCCGTTTGCACCATTAAATAAAGTTTTAATTCTTTCAATAAACTTTGAGAAATATCCATTATTTAAGCCTCTATTTAAAGTAAAAATTAAGAACCCGATATATCTGTTTCGGTACGAATTTCATCGGCTACTTCTTCATCAACAATTTTAGGTTGTTTGGCAATTTGTCGCTCTCGCCACCAGGCAAGCAAGGTACTGGCAATGAAAATACTGGAATAAGAGCCGGCAATAAAACCTAAAATTAAAGCTAAAGCAAAGAACTTCAAGGTTTCGCCACCAAAGAGAAAAATTCCGATCAAAGGTAAAATCGTTGTCACCGTAGTATTAATCGATCGCGCTAAAGTTTGATTGACGGCATCATCGACAATTTTCGAGAAAGATTCCCCCTCTTCTATTTGGCTTGTTTCGCGAATGCGATCGTAAATAACTACCGTATCATTGACGGAAAAACCGATAATTGTCAGCAAGGAAACCAAAAATAAACTATCAATTTCATTGCCTAGGATTAAGCCGAAAATGGCAAAAACCCCTGCTGTAATCACGACATCGTGAAAGAGGGCAATGATCGCGAAAATAGCGTAATCAAAGCGAAAGCGAAAACTTAAATAAACAACAATACCAAAAAAGGACGCAAATAAAGCACGAACTCCCCCGGATAGCAACTCTTCGCCAATGCTAGGACCGACGGTATCAATTTGCGCGGTTTTCGGGTCAAAATCCCCCAATTCCCGCGTCAGTGCATCTTGAAGTTGGGTGCGTTGTTCGACGCTTAAGGTGGGAGTACGAACCGAGACGGTATAATCTTCAACGACCTGGATTGAGCTATTCTCAAGGTTTAAGCCCCCTAAAACTTGACGAACCTCCCCCACCTCGATCGCCTCGCTACAAGTCTCCGTGGCTACGCATTTGAGGGACAGTTGCAAGCGAGTTCCCCCCACAAAATCCAAACCCAGTCGAATAGGAGATCCCAATTGGCTGTAGGAGAAAATCATGGCGATCGCGCTAATGGCGATCGCTGCTGCCGAAATTCCCCACCACAACCCCCGTTGTTTAATAATATTCAGTCGCATTTTTGTTCTTGGTTCTTAGTAATTGGTAATTGAAATAAATTGGTTGTGGAAAATGGATCATTCTCCCCCATCCTCTCCATCTCCCTCTACTCGGGGGTTGGCAAATTGGGGCAGAATAGTCCAGGGTTTTGACGAACTTTGGGAAATCCCAAGACCACTAAAAGCATAAGCGTGCGGCTGCAGGTTAGTGCGGTAAACATACTCACCCCTACCCCGATCGCCAAAGTTAAAGCAAAGCCTTTCACTAATCCCGATCCCAACCAAAATAAAGCAAAACAAGCAATCAGGGTCGTGACGTTACCATCTAAAATGCTAGAAAAAGCGCGGAAAAAGCCCGACTCTACGGAACGATAAAGGGTTTTCCCCGCTCGCAATTCTTCCCGCGTCCGTTCAAAAATCAGGACATTTGCATCAACTGCCATGCCAATACTGAGGATAAATCCCGCAATTCCTGGTAAAGTCAGGGTAACACCGATAAGGGCATAACAGGCGAGGGTAAGCAGGGCATAAATTAACAGGGAAACATCGGCGATCGCCCCAGGTAAGCGATAGTAAACCACCATGAAGATCAAGACCAACAGCAAACCGGAAACGGCGGCGATAATACTGCGGTTAACACTATCTCGTCCCAAAGTTGCCCCGATGGTGCGATTTTCTACTAATTCTACGGGAAATGGGAGTGCGCCTCCTCGGAGTTGAATGGCCAGTTCTAGGGCTTGTTGGGAGTCCAAAGACCCAGAAATACTGGCGCGTCCTCCAGTGATTCCCGTGGTGGCATATTGCGCGTCTACCACCGGAGAACTAATCAATTTACCATCGAGGAAAATACCGATGGTGCGCCCGGTTCCGGCGATCGCCTTCGTCAATTCGGCAAATTTTTCTCCTCCTTCGGGATCGAAATAAAGGCTCACTTCCCATTGATTGCTCGGATTTGTCCCTGCAATGGCATTAGTGAGAGATTTTCCCGTCAGACCCGTGGGTTCAAAGAGGTCAATAATAACTGCATTGGCTTTTTCTACCGCTTCTTTTGCGGCGGCGATCGCCTCGGGATCGGTAGTTTCTGCGGCTTGGAGGTTTTCCAATTCAACTTGAGCAATGCCTTGTAATTGGCGTTCGATCGGGAATTGTCCTTCCGTGCCTTGTTTTTGGCGCAGAAATTCTAACTGTGCGGTTTCCCCCAAAACTCGTTCGGCTTGTTGGGGATCGCTGACTCCTGGGAGTTGTACGACAATTTTATCAGGACTCACAGTTTGTACCACAGGTTCACCCACACCTAAGCCATTGACGCGGTTTTCGATCACCTGTTTGGCATCGGAGAGATTTTCTGGGGAAATTTTCGGGACTTCTTCCGTGGGTTGAACTTGTAGGGTTAAACGAGCGCCCCCTTTGAGATCCAAGCCCTGATTGAGGGGAAATTGCGTTAATAAGGCGATCGCGGCAAACACTAACCCGATAATAACGGCAAAGGTAACACGTTGTTTTTGCATGAAGTTTTGGGGAGTGGGGAGTAGGGGTTAGGGAGTAGGGGTTAGGGAGTAGGGAGTAGGGAGTAGGGAGTAGGGAGTAGGGGTTAGGGAGTAGGGGTTAGGGGTTAGGGAGTAGGGGTTAGGGAGTAGGGAGTAGGGGAAGCAATAAAGAAGCTACCCACTATCAACTACCCACTATCAACTACCCACTACCCACTATCAACTATCAACTATCAACTACCCACTATCAACTATCAACTATCAACTATCAACTACCAACTACCCACTATCAACTATCAACTATCAACTATCAACTAGATCTGTGCAGTCATGAGTTTCTGCATCGCTTCGACAATTTGGGGAGGTTGGATGATGGTGAGATGTTCCAATGTTCCGTTATAAGGAGTGGGAATATCTTGAGAAGATAAGCGCACGATCGGTGCATCCAGTTCATCAAACAGTTGTTCGTTAATGAGTGCGACCAATTCCGCAGCAATTCCTCCCGTTTTCATGCACTCCTCGACGATAATGACGCGATGGGTTTTGCGAATAGACTTGGCGATCGCCTCCATATCAAAAGGTTTGAGGGAAATCAAATCAATAATTTCGGGATCATAATCTAAACCCCGCTTTTCGATAAGTTTGACGGCTTGGGTACAGTGGTGACGCATTCGAGAATAGGTCAAAATTGTGACATCTTTTCCCGGTCGCACAATTTCCGCCTGATCGAGGGCGCAGATATATTCGTAGTCTGGTAAATTTTCCTTGAGATTGTAGAGGAGGACGTGTTCAAAGAAAAGAACAGGATTATCATCGCGAATGGCTGCTTTGAGGAGTCCCTTAGCGTTGTAGGGAGTAGAACAGGCGACGATTTTCAGACCGGGAACCGCGTGAAAATAAGCCTCGAGACGTTGAGAGTGTTCCGCCCCCAATTGCCGTCCCACACCCCCAGGACCGCGAATTACCATCGGGATTTTAAAATTCCCACCGGAAGTATAGCGCAACATCCCTGCGTTATTGGAGATTTGGTTAAAGGCGAGGAGTAAGAACCCCATGTTCATCCCTTCCACAATGGGACGCAACCCCGTCATTGCTGCACCCACCGCCATGCCGCAAAAACTATTTTCCGCGATCGGGGTATCCAATACCCGCCAGTCACCATATTTTTTTGCTAAATCTTTCGTGACTTTATAGGAACCGCCATAATGTCCCACATCTTCCCCGAGGACTAAAACGGTTTCGTCCCGTCCCATTTCCTCATCCGTTGCGTCTCGGAGTGCATTAAAAAATAGAGTTTCAGCCATTCTGCGTTACCAATACAGCATAAGCGATCCTATCATTCATTCCGTCAACAGTCATCAATCCGCGATCGCCAGTTATCGGAGGAGAAGAAGTTTCCCGTTTTTGCCTGCAATTCTAAAGTTAATATTTATTGTGGCGATCGCCCAGGAAATTTAGGGCAAACTGGGTTAGGGACTAGACAATCAAATAAAATACCTGTTAATTAAAGTACCTCTCCTTAGAAAAAGAGGGGTTAGGAGAACTTAGCACTTATGTCTGTTTGTACCTTAATAATAGATGGCCACAATATTGCCATCGCCTCTGACGCAACCATTCTCGACGCAGCCAAGGAAGTCGGCATTGATATCCCCAAGCTCTGCTATCTGGAAGGACTCTCTTCTGTGGGAGCCTGTCGCCTCTGTATGGTGGAAGTAACGGGGGAGAATAAACTCTTAGCTGCCTGTGTCACCACCGTGCAGGAGGGCATGGAAATTCAGACCCAAACCCCCAAATTACAAAACTATCGCCGTATGACGGTGGAAATGCTCTTTGCGGAAGGAAACCACGTTTGTTCATTCTGCGTGGCTAATGGGAACTGTGAACTGCAAGATATGGCCGTTACCGTGGGCATGGATCATAGCCGTTTCCCCTACCAATTTCCAACCCGCAGCATTGATGTTTCTCACTCGCAATTTGGCATCGATCGCAATCGTTGCATCCTCTGTACTCGCTGTGTCCGGGTTTGCGACGAAATTGAAGGCGCTCATGTTTGGGATGTGGCCAACCGAGGCGACCAATGTGATATCATCGCCGGACTCGACCAACCTTGGGGAGAAGTATCTGCTTGCACCTCCTGCGGTAAATGCGTTGATGCTTGTCCCACTGGGGCAATTTTCCGCCAAGGTACAACCACGGGAGAGAAAGAGCGCGATCGCAGCAAACTAGAATTTTTGGTTAATGCACGTCAAAATCAAGAATGGTCCCGATAAGTCCTCCTCTTACACCTTCAAACCCTTCAAGATTTGGGTAAACTGGAGTCGAGAAAGTAAACCCTTATCTGGATTATAAATTCAACATTCATGGCAAATCCCACCGCAACTCTTGAAACTTCCCTTGGTAACATTACCGTTGAACTATTTACCGACGTTATGCCCATCACGGCAGGAAATTTCATCAAATTGGCCAAAAGTGGCTTTTATGATGGTCTACATTTTCACCGGGTGATTAACAACTTTATGGTGCAGTTTGGTTGTCCTTATAGCAAAGATCCCAACTCTAGCCGAGCCGGGACTGGTAATGGTCCTGATGGCTGCATTCAAGATGAGCATCCCGAGAAGGGGAAACTTTCTAACGAACCTGGAACCCTTTCTATGGCTAATACAGGTCGCCCGAATAGTGGGAGTTGCCAGTTCTTTCTTAATACTGTTCACAACTCCTATTTGGATTGGTTTAGCCCCGGTGCCTCCAAGCATCCTGTTTTTGGGAAAATTACTGACGGGATGGATGTGTTGAAAGCGATCGAAACGACCCCAACAGGACAAGGCGATCGCCCGAAAACTCCCGTTCAAATGATCAAGGTCACTATCAACGAATAAACCAAGGCAAGGTGCGGAGAAAATCTCCGCACCCTGTTATTTTGGTGTCATGTTTCCTGTTTCTTCTGCTCAAATTAATTCTTAATGATTATGGCTAAAATTCGTTTTGCAACAGTTTGGTTGGCGGGGTGTTCTGGCTGTCATATGTCATTCTTGGATCTGGATGAATGGCTCTTAGAATTGGCACAACAGGTTGATATAGTCTATTCTCCTATTGGCTCCGATATTAAAAACTATCCCGATAATGTTGATGCTTGCTTAGTGGAGGGAGGCATCGCCAATGAAGATAATTTGGAACTCATTCTTGAAGTTCGGGCAAAAACAAAACTCCTTATTTCCTTTGGAGATTGTGCCGTGACTGCTAATATTCCTGCCATGCGGAATATGCTCGGGGGGGCGGAACCGGTCCTCAAACGTGCTTATTTAGAATTAGGGGATGTTACGCCACAACTCCCCGATGAACCTGGAATTGTGCCTCCTTTATTGGAGCAGGTGCGCCCCGTGCATGAAGTCGTCCCCATCGATTTGTTTATGCCTGGTTGTCCCCCTTCTGCCGATCGCATTCGAGCCACCCTAGAACCCCTATTGCGGGGGGAAATGCCGGAGATGGTAGGGCGGGAGATGATTAAATTTGGTTAGCTGGTTTTGGTTTCGTCTTTATTCTTTAGCGATATCTGGTGCAAAAATGAGTAGAACTATTGTGATCGACCCCGTTACCCGCATTGAGGGTCACGCTAAAATTTCCATTTTCTTAGATGATGCAGGGGCAGTAGAAGATGCCCGTTTTCACGTGGTAGAGTATCGCGGTTTTGAAAAATTTTGTGAAGGTCGTCCTTTTACGGAAATGGCTGGGATTACCGCGAGAATTTGCGGTATCTGCCCCGTGAGTCACTTATTGGCGGCGGCGAAAACTGGGGATAAAATCCTCGCGGTGAAGATTCCCCAAGCGGCGGATAAACTCCGACGGTTAATGAATCTGGGACAAATTATTCAATCTCATGCTCTCTCTTTTTTCCACCTCAGTAGTCCCGATTTTCTCCTCGGTTGGGAAAGCGATGTGGCGAAACGGAATGTATTTGGTTTGATGGAAACGAATCCTGATTTAGCTCGGGGGGGGATTCGTTTGCGACAATTCGGCCAGACTGTAATCGAAAAACTCGGAGCCCGCAAAATTCACGCCGCTTGGACGGTACCGGGGGGGGTGCGATCGCCTCTTTCTGAAGAAGGTCGAGATTGGATCTGCTCTCGCCTTCCCGAATCTTTTACCACTATTGAAACCGCATTAAGTCTATTTAAGCAGTTACTTGATGATGCCTTGAAAACCGAAGTCAAAGTTTTTGGGGATTTTCCCTCATTATTTATGAGTTTAATCGGCAAGGATGGGCTTTGGGAGCATTACGATGGCCAGATCCGCTTTATCGATAGTGAGGGAAATATTGTCGCGGATGGTTTGAGTGAGGATGATTACCAAGATTTTATTGGCGAATCTGTGGAAAAATGGTCCTATCTCAAATTTCCCTATTACAAACCCTTGGGCTATCCCGATGGTATTTATCGCGTCGGTCCCTTGGCGCGGGTGAATATTTGTCAGGGTTTTGGGACTCCCAAGGCTGACGAAGAATTGCAGGAATTTCGCGATCGCGCCGGGGGTGTCGCAACTTCTTCTTTCTTTTACCATTATGCCCGCTTGCTGGAGATTCTCGCTTGTTTGGAGCGAATTGAGGGGCTAATGGAAGATCCAGAATTGATGTCATCGCGAGTACGGGCGACGGGAGGCGTTAACGAACTTAATGCAGTGGGAGTGAGTGAAGCACCGAGGGGAACACTTTTTCATCATTATCAAGTTGATGAAAATGGCTTACTGGAAAAAGTGAACTTAATTGTTGCCACGGGAAACAATAATTTGGCGATGAACAAAACTGTAACTCAAATCGCTAAACATTATATCCACGGTGCGGAAATCCCCGAAGCTATGCTCAACCGGGTTGAACACGGCATTCGTTGTTTTGACCCTTGTTTGAGTTGTTCCACTCATGGGGCGGGTCAAATGCCCTTACATTTGCAAGCGATCGCGCCGGATGGAACTGTTGTAAATGAAGTGTGGCGACATTGATGAGAACTTTAGCGATCGGTTATGGGAACACTCTTCGCGGTGATGACGGGGCAGGACAAGCCGTAGCCGAAGCGATCGCCGCTCTATCTCTCCCAGAAGTGAGAGTGCGATCGCTGCATCAACTCACACCAGATTTAGCAGCAGATATTGCCGAAGTGGATCGCGTCTTTTTCATTGATGCGATTCTTTGGGGAGAGGAAATATCACCTAGAGTAAGGATACACGGTTTAACTCCTCAAGAACAAAATAGTAGCTTGGGACATTATTGTGAGCCGCGATCGCTGTTAGCTTGGAGTGAATTACTCTACGATCGCCTCCCCAGTGCTTATTGGGTCCTCATTCCTGGACTTAATTTTGCTTTTGGGGAAACCTTCTCAGATGTGACTCAAGGGGGGATAGCGGTGGCGATCGCGGCAATTCATCGGTTTTGTCTCACAGAAGGGGAAATATGCCCCTCACTTTCAATTCCCCTAAACGGGGGCGATCGCCATTCTCATTCCTGATTTTCTAGCGATCGCGTCACAGCGTCTAAATTATTACGAGGGGTTTGATAGTCGGGATCGAGTTCGATCGCCCGTTTAAATTGCTCGATCGCCGCTTCTAATTCTCCTTGTTGCGCTAAGGTAGAACCTAAATTATTATAACGAATGGCATTGGGTTCAATTTCTACAGCGCGACGATGTGCCGCGATCGCCTCTTCAAAGCGTACCAATTGATTGAACGCATTGCCTAAATTACTATAAAGATAAGGATTATTGGGTTCAATTTCTAGAGCCTGTTGATAGGTTTCTACTGCCTCATCCAGACGGGAGATGGCTTCTAATGCCAAACCCAAATGAATATAAGTAGCAATATTATTGGCATCTCGTTTTAAAGATTGTTGGTAGGCTTCAATGGCGCGATCGTAGTTTTCTTTTGCTGCTAAAGCAACCCCTAAATTATGATAGCGAATCGCATTCGGTTCGAGTTGAATTGCCGTTGCATAAGCTGTAATTGCTGCATCTAATTGTCCCCAATCTTGTAAAGCATTGCCTAGATTATTATAGGCTTGAGCATAATTGGTATCGAGTTCGATCGCCCTTTCATAAGCCGCGATCGCATCTCTCAATCGCCCTTTTTGTCGCAGAATTACCCCCAAATTACTATAAGCAACAGCAAAATTGGGATCGATTTGGGTGGCTTGTCGATAGGCAGAAAGGGCAACACCTAACTGATCTTGGGCTTTAAAGGCATTGCCCAGATTATTATAAGCTAAAGCATTATTCCCATCGAGTTCAATGGCTTTTTGATAGGCTGCGATCGCCGCTTCTAGTTGTCCCTGTTCCATCAAAGCCAAACCCAAATTAACGTAAGCCGCCGTATTATCGGGAAAAACAGCTAGAATTTGCCGCCAGATTTCCTCGGCTTCGAGATAATTTCCCGCCCCATAAGCCGCATTTCCCTGTTGAAATGCCCGTTCTAGATTTTGTGCAATTGCTTGAGGAGAAACGTTAACAATCAGCAATAAAGAGTTAACGGCGAGTAATAAACAAAACGTGACTATTTTTCTCACTTTTTCTCTGGCTCACCCTGTTGACAATACTCTTCTAGGATAGCAAGGCAATTGGCGATCGCTCCTAAATGCGCGATTTCATAACCGTGAGTATTTTCTGTGGGAAAGCTCAAACAAGCCGCCCTTGCGACGTGACCGAATTTCATGGCGATGGATGCGTCACTACCAAAACCGCTAATGGTGGCGAATTGGAGAGGAATATGAGCGCGATCGGCACTGGTTTGTAATTCAAAATTGAGTCCTTCGTCATAAATTCCATAACCATCTTGAGAGAGCAAAACGGGCATATCTCCCCCTTGAATGGGATACTCCGAAGAAAGCGGGCAAATCTCTAAAGCAATCAGAGCATCTAGGGGCTGATTTTGGCTGAAATAAAGCGCTCCGATCGCCCCAACCTCTTCCTTTGCCGAAGCCACTAAATAGACATCTTGGGGGGGATTTTTGAGCCGTTCTGCTAGAGCGAGTAAAATGGCCACAGAGGCTTTATTATCGAGGGTATAACTAGCAATATAATCTTTAATTCTAATCGGGTGCTTGCGGTGTTTTCCTACTACAACTCTCGTTCCTGGTCGCACTCCTGCTTGAGATAATTCCAGAGAATTACATTTAGTTTCTACCCATACTCTTTCCCAAACTAAAGGTGCGCTTTCTTGTAAGACTTTTTGGGGAGATTCGTGGGAAACATGACGGGAACCAAAAGAGAGAATCCCCGGAATTGTAGCGCGATCGCCTAAAATATCGACAACGCCTTCCCCATAGACCCAAGGAAATGAACCTCCCAAAGGGCGAATTTTTAAGCGACCATTTCTGTTCACTGTTTTCACAATTGCGCCAATTTCATCCTTGTGTCCTGTAATGGCGATCGCGCTTTGAGAATCTTTTCCGGGAATTTTCGCAATAATATTTCCCGCCCGATCTTGCCAATGTTCTACTTGCAAATGGGTTAGGCGATCGCGTAGAAAAACATCAATTTCCCCTTCAACACCACTAGGGGAATGATAGAGAACTAATTCTTCAATGCGATCGAACAGGACATCGTAATCAAGCATAATTTATACCCGCAAATTTAAGAGATCGGACTTGCAATCAATATTTATTGTACAAATCCGAGTGCGATCGCACCTCCTAATTTTTAGATATCTACTAACACCGGTTCTGGCTTCACCTGAGTTGACCGACTCAGAGGCTCTAATCCTTGCTGTTCCAGAATACGCTCTTTTGCCAAAATGCGATATTCCCAGAAATGTTCCCCAGCCGCACATAAACCCAAATACATATTCAATAATTGAGGCTTAGTCCGCATTATCGTCCAAAGTTGTCGCCAAAATTGTCCGCGAATTTCTGTTCGTTTCCAACCTTGATGCCAGCATAACTGAGCGACGAGTCGCAGTCCTTTACCGCGAGGAAAATACATATTTTGCTCTAGTTTAGGATTGGTTGTAATTCCCAAACAATGTTGCAAACAACGTCGAAGATAGTTTTTCGGTTCGTACATAGTCCAAAGTGCGTCGAGATATTCTTCTGCAATTTCAGCCATTGGGCGATCGGGAAGGAAATTCATCAAAGAATTCTGATCGCCAACTTCAACACCTCCAAAACCTTCTAATAATCGCTGTTCTTGTTTTAATCGTTGCCAAAGTGCCGTATTCGGAAGAGCTTGCAAAATGCCAAGCATCGGTTGAGGAATATTAGTTTCTTCCACAAAAGCCTGAATGCGATCGCCAGCACCGGCTCTTTCCCCATCAAAACCAATGATAAACCCAGCATAAATTAACAAACCAGCTTCATTAATAATGCGACAAGATTCCACTAAAGGTTGGCGAATATTTTGAAACTTACCCGTGAGTTCCAAGCTATCACAATCGGGGGTTTCAATGCCCAGAAAAACAGCATAAAAACCAGATTGAGCCATCAAGTCTAGTAGTTCTAAATCTTCTGCTAAATTGACAGAGGCTTCCGTGATGAAGGTGAAAGGATAATTGTGTTCCTGCATCCAAGGAATTAATTCCCGCAACAAACGTTTAACATTGCGTTGATTGCCAATGAAATTATCATCAACCATGAAAATAGAGCCGCGCCAGCCTAAATCATAGAAAGTTTGTAATTCTACTAAAATCTGAGCAGGTTCTTTGGTGCGAGATTTGCGACCATACAGGTTAGTAATATCACAAAATTCGCATTGGAAGGGACAACCCCGAGAAAATTGGATCGCCATCATTAGGTAATCATCTTTCTCAAGTAAATCAAAACGAGGTAGAGGGCTTTGAGTAATATCGGGTTTGTCTAAAGTGCGGAAAATTCCTTTTTCTTGACCTTGAGAAAGTGCTTCTAAGAATTGCGGAATTGTTATTTCTCCTTCATCTAAAATCAAATAATGAGCGCCAGCTTCAATTGCTCCTTCTGGAATAGAGGTAGGGTATGGACCTCCCACCGCTACTTTTTTGCCGAATTGAACTGCTTTGCGAATTTGGCTGAGAAAGTCTGGTTTTTGGGCAAGCATAGCGGAAAGAATGACCACATCGCACCACTCATAATCTGCTTCTGTTTCTTCAGTAACGTTGCGATCGTAAAACCGAATTTCCCAATCTGTGGGCAGTAGTGCGGCTACGGTAATAATTCCTAAAGGCGGAATAAATGCCTTTAGTCCAGCCATTTTCATGAATGCGTCGTAAGACCAAAAAGTTTTAGGAAAGCGGGGATAAATTAAAAGAGCTTTCATCGAGAATTAGTTCTCCGTCTAAATTAATTTTTATTTATCCCTAACTTATATTTCATCTGAATGAAGAATTTGATCTTATCCGCAATTTCTTTACAAATGTTATCTTCTTTTTCTCTCATTTCTGCACGGGAATTTCAATAATAAACTCTGTTCCCTTTCCCAATTGCGACTGACAGGCGATCGCGCCTTGATGATGTTCGACAATAATTTGATAAGTTGTGGATAGTCCCAAACCCGTCCCGCTTCCTACGGGTTTAGTGGTGA
>NZ_JACSWA010000551.1 GCF_016888125.1 Spirulina sp. CCY15215 | reverse complement strand
TGGCGAGTAAAGCGGAAACAGAGATTGAAGAATTGAGACAATTAATCCTCGCAATGGATCTAAAAGCTGAAAAAAGAATGGATCGCTTAGAGAAAATTATTGAGGTAGGTTTTACTCAAGTCAACGGAGAAATTAAACGAATTGATGAGAGAATTGGTCATGTCGAAAAGCGAATTGAGGATACGCGATTTTCCTTAGAAAAACGACTCGATGATACGAATAAACGTATCGATGATACGCGATCTTCTTTAGGGAAACAGATCGATGGTACCAAATCTTCTCTAGAGAAACAAATTGAGGCAACTAATGCTCGTCTCAATAGTATCACAATTGGATTTTTTGGTATTGTAGGAATTTTGGTGACGGGAATATTAACGGTTTTGGGAAAGTTAGTTTTCTTTTCCAATCCTCTCTCTTGATGGCGATCGCGTTTCGAGGATAGTGCGCCCATCTTAATAATATGTTATTTTAGGAAAATAGGAGAAAGTGCGATCGCCTCTC
>NZ_JACSWA010000550.1 GCF_016888125.1 Spirulina sp. CCY15215 | reverse complement strand
CCATAACGAATCTGTTGACCTTTGTACAATGAAGGGTAACTTCTGCACATTGCTGTTAGTTTTGGCGGTTGGCAAAAGCGATGTTTTCTCTCTCCCGATTGCCATGCTCTATATCTCGTTTGAAAACTTGAGACTATACCAATAGCATCGGCTATCCCTGCTCTTCTTAAATAACTGGGGAATTTTCGGAATGAGGGATATTTTTTCACCACCGATTGAAAATAGCGGT
>NZ_JACSWA010000055.1 GCF_016888125.1 Spirulina sp. CCY15215 | reverse complement strand
TTTTGTATTGCACTTTTAACAGGACAATTACTGTATCTAATTGAACAACCCTGTACGCATAGCGGTTTTGCTCTTTCGAGCCTCCCTTTCGGGGTAATGTTAGCTTCGACAAGATTATTTTAGCTTGTTAGGTTAGCAGCACTATTTCAGTGACCTTAAAATTGTTTAACTGCTAACGACAGGGCAGGGAACTAGCTTCGCATTCCAAGGT
>NZ_JACSWA010000549.1 GCF_016888125.1 Spirulina sp. CCY15215 | reverse complement strand
TCTGGCAATATTTGTGGTTAATACCTTGTATTAATCCATTTGGGGTAGAAATGTTAAAACTTCCTGTTGAACGTACTGCAATACGACCAAGATAATTCCCTATCTTTTTGCCTTTAGTTACAACAGCTTTTACGATATCACCCGTTTGGAAACCTTTAACAAATTTAAAGCGTGGTACATAACGAGAAGGGAAACCATACTTATCGGTTCTGCAAGATTGTCTAGTTCCATGACCTGTTGCTTTGATTAGCAATGGCTTGCTTGTTAATAATTCTAAATTATTAACATCGCCTACACACGCTGCATCAATCCAATGTTCTTT
>NZ_JACSWA010000548.1 GCF_016888125.1 Spirulina sp. CCY15215 | reverse complement strand
CAAAGGAGCTTGTGTACCAACGCTAATAATAGCATAGCTTCCCGACCAGAATTGAGATTTAGTACCCCAATAAAACTGGGATAAGTGTTGGGCATATTCGGAACGAAGTCGCCGAGAAGTAACAGTTTTTAAATTATTAACTAACTTTGATAATTCAACACTAGGATGAGCTTCAAACAAGATGTGAATATGGTCGGATTCGCCTCCGAATTCGATACATTCACATTCCCATTTAATCAAAAGTGCTTTA
>NZ_JACSWA010000547.1 GCF_016888125.1 Spirulina sp. CCY15215 | reverse complement strand
CAATACCAATATCTCGCGCCAATATTATAACTCGCGTTTAAATCTGAATGGTATTGCTTTCCCGTACTAAAACGACAAAGAGAATAATTACTTTTTCCCCTCTTGACTTTCCCACTGCCATCAAAAGCATAGGCACTGGTATATTTGGGATTGATAAAAACCACCTTACCTCCCAATTCTCTCCATCTTTCTTGGGTCAACTCAACGATTTTTCGATGACACCAAAGATGGAATTTTTGTTTGTGCAAAGTCCCTTTTCTTCCCGCTTTTGCTTTCCATCCCGCTAAGTTCTCAAAGACGATAATTTTGACATTATGCGCTTTGGCAAACTCAACAATTCCCCGCATGACTTTACGAGATATTTC
>NZ_JACSWA010000546.1 GCF_016888125.1 Spirulina sp. CCY15215 | reverse complement strand
CAATAAAGCGCAGGATTCCCCGCTTGTATGTGAAGCATCAAGCGTGGGAGGAATGCGATACAATCTGACCCCCAATGGGGAGGATTGTATGACTTGGCTTGTAGAAAGAGTTTTGTCTAACTGCATTTTCTTTGCTCCACTAACAATCTCGTACTGCGCTTAATCAAACGAGTTTTCGAGACTGAGAACTGACCGATTCTTTTCCAGTTAATGTCATACAAAGAAACGACTTTATTCGCTTCACTATATCCACCAATCCAGCCTCGATAAGTTTTCTTCCCTTTAACAGCTTC
>NZ_JACSWA010000545.1 GCF_016888125.1 Spirulina sp. CCY15215 | reverse complement strand
CAAGCCCATAGTTGACCAGCCTAAGTTCTTGGGAACTACGTTTTTTAAGCTATCACACCCTCAAATGCGTCGCTAGTTTGTCGCTCTGTGGTCAACAGTTAAACATTCCTAGTTGGGTTAAGAAAGTGCTGTTGACGTAAAAAACTTAAAAAACATTGGCGAAGCGAACTTTACCCTTGAAAAAGGAGTTTAACCCATGCGGGTTTTCGTATTAGATAAAAACAAAAAACCATTAAATCCTACTTATCCTGCGAGAGCCAGAAAACTACTCAAATCGGGACGAGCCAAGGTATTTAAACGGTTTCCATTCACTATTATTCTGCCAAATGTACAAGGAGGAGAAGTTAATGATTGTCAGTTAAAGATTGACCCCGGTTCAAAGACAACAGGATTAGCAATCCTGCAAGGAAATCGAGTCATTTGGGGAGCCGAATTAACTCATCGCGGTCAACAAATTCGCGATAATTTAACCTTAAGACGACAGTTAAGACGTTCTCGAAGGAAGAGAAAAACGCGATATCGAAAACCTCGCTTTCTCAACCGAAAACCTCCGGAAGGATGGCTTGCTCCCAGTCTCATGTCGCGAGTTCATAATATCATCACTTGGGTCAATCGACTTAGTAAAATCTGTCCCATATCGGGAATTTCACAAGAGTTGGTGAGGTTCGATACTCAAGCGCTCCAAAATCCTGAAATCTCTGGTGCTGAATATCAACAAGGAGAATTATTTGGCTATGAAGTCAGAGAGTATTTGCTCGAAAAGTGGAAGAGAAAATGTGCTTACTGTAGTGCAGAAAATGTTCCCTTAGAAGTCGAGCATATCAAGCCCAAGTCTAAAGGAGGGAGCAATCGAGTCAGTAATTTAACCCTCGCTTGTCGTCCTTGTAATCAAAAAAAAGGAAACCAAGAAATCAAAGATTTCTTATCAGGTCAACCTAATATTCTCAAAC
>NZ_JACSWA010000544.1 GCF_016888125.1 Spirulina sp. CCY15215 | reverse complement strand
ACCGCTATTTTCAATCGGTGGTGAAAAAATATCCCTCATTCCGAAAATTCCCCAGTTATTTAAGAAGAGCAGGGATAGCCGATGCTATTGGTATAGTGTCAAGTTTTCAAACGAGATATAGAGCATGGCAATCGGGAGAGAGAAAACATCGCTTTTGCCAACCGCCAAAACTGACAGCAATGTGCAGAAGTTATCCCTCATTGTACAAAGGTCAACAGATTCGTTATGG
>NZ_JACSWA010000543.1 GCF_016888125.1 Spirulina sp. CCY15215 | reverse complement strand
TCACGACACCTGGGAATGCGAAGCTAGTTCCCCGCTCTGTCGTTAGCAGTTAAACAATTTTAAGGTCACTGAAATAGTGCTGCTAACCTAACAAGCCAAGATAACATAGCGGTCAGACCTACCGGAACAATCGAATTCGCCTAGGGAATGCTGACCAAGAGAGTCGAAGCTAACATTACCCTAGAAATAGGAGGCTCGAAAGAGC
>NZ_JACSWA010000542.1 GCF_016888125.1 Spirulina sp. CCY15215 | reverse complement strand
AAGTTTTATCAAGAGCATGGTATCCAAGAATATTACTTGTATAATCCCAAAAAGAATCGGCTACAAGGATGGTTGAGAAAGGGAAAGAAGTTAGAAGAAATCGCCCAGATGGAGAATTGGAAAAGTCCACTTTTGGGGATAAAATTTACCACAAGCGAGAAGGATTTAGTTTTATTTCACCCTGATGGAGAGCGTTTTGTTGATTTTGTTGAGGTTGTTGAACAGCGCGATCG
>NZ_JACSWA010000541.1 GCF_016888125.1 Spirulina sp. CCY15215 | reverse complement strand
AACTTTCCATGCCTGTAAAGGTTAAAAAAGTCGAAAGAGAGGAATCAGAATATGTTTGTAGCGTAGATTTAGGGATTAACAATGCAGCAACAGCAGCCATAGTTGGTGCTGACGGTACTGTAAAAGCACGGAAATTTATCAATCCGGCTAGAGACATAGACCGTCGCAATCGACGTAGGATGAAGATTGCTAAAAAAGCTAAACAAA
>NZ_JACSWA010000540.1 GCF_016888125.1 Spirulina sp. CCY15215 | reverse complement strand
GTGAATACACCCGCTCATCATCCTTCGGATAGATGAGGGGCTTCACTCTCCCATAACGTAGAGAGAGTGACGGGTATTCTCCGTTTGTCTGAGGAGCTTTTGCCATCAGACAACTGACGACCATTTCTGTGCGCCAGTTTGCGTTTCCAAGCCCAATATCTCGCACCAATGTTCTGGCTGCCATTGAGGTCAGCATTATATTGCTTACCAGAAGTAAATTGAGCATTGGCATAATTAGTTTTCGAGCGCTTCACTTTTCCCGAACCATCATAAGCCCAAGAAGAAGTCCCTCTTGGGTAAACTAACTCGACTTTTCCACCTAATTCTTCAAACTTTTCCGTAGTTAATTGTACCAACCAACGATGCAACCAACCATGAAATTTTTGTTTGAGATTTGAGCGCTTTCTTCCCCCTTTGGGTCGCCAACCTTTAAGGTTTTCAAAAACAATAACGTTTGCACCATAAATCAAAGCCAAATTAACAATTTGAAGAGAAATTTGTTGGGCAATTTCTTTGTTGATTCGGTGACACTTCGAGTAAGTTTTTTGGCAAAATCTAGGAGGGAGTTTTCCCCCAGAGCCAACAGTTAGTTTGGCTTTATGACGTATTGACTGCAATCGTTTGTCACGACGGTCTATATCGGCTGCTGGATGAAAGAATTCTCTTGCAGTCACAGTGCCGTCAGAACTGACAATTGTTGCAGTCGCTAAAGTATTGATACCAACATCAATGGCTACGACTTTTCCCCCCTCTGTCCCCCCAGTGGGGGGATTTAGGGGGGTTGTCTTGACTTTAAATGGAACGGATAAGCAAACTGATTTATCGCCAACAATTAATGTTGGCGATAATTGTTTGTTGTCAGAGTCAAGATGTCGCTCTCGTTTGGAAACAATTTTAACGGTTATCCAAATCCAATCCGAACCATTGAAAACCTTGATTTTTGCTTCAGACAACTCATCATTAAACTTAATGCACTGCCCTTTATACAAAACGGCGTACACATTCGTTTTACCGTTTAATCTAGGAGGCAGTGCATCTTTTCTTTTTCTTTGTCCTGATTGCCAAGACGAATATCGTGTAATGAATGAGGAAACTTGACCAATTGCAAATTCGATAGCTGCCCGTCTTAAATAAGAGGGAAACTTGTAGAATTTGCGGTCAAAATAAGCGTATTTGGGGTTGGGATTCTTTTTGGTTTTATGAATGAGTTTCTCGGTTGCCGCACAAGAACTTTCTGCGCTGTTAATGTGCGAGTAATGAGTATAGACTACACCAATCAATCCGCGAACGAATTGACGATAAATATTTTGGGTTAGCCGCAAATATTTACGCTGTTCTGGTGTGGGTTGCAATCCCCATCTATCTGTGCGTACAATCGAGTTAGCCATATTGCTATTATTGCTCATGTCAGTTGATTATAACACGCTAAACACCAAAAACCACAGTGCTTATCGAATTTTTTATCATATTGTGTTGTCAGTCAAGTATCGTCACAAGTGCATCACTGCTGACATTCTTGTGCGACTCGAAGAGATATTTCGAGATTTATTGACCAAATGGGATAGTAGATTGGTAGAGTTTGGGGGTGAGTCCGACCATGTTCACTTACTTATAGAAACTTGTCCTACGGTTGCACCTGCTAATTTAATTAAGAATATGAAGTCTGTCTCTTCTCGTCGCATTCGTGCTGAGTACGTAGAACACTTGAAGCCTTTCTTTTGGAAGCCTTATTTTTGGTCGCGTTCTTACTGTTGTATTTCTGTTGGAGGTCGAGCGAATATTGAAACTTTGCTGCGATACATTCAGAACCAAGACGAACCGGGGCGACTTAAACAACCCGCGCCGCTAACTAGCGATTCGTCCTGTCGGACTGAATCGTAGGATGCGCGGCGCATTTTT
>NZ_JACSWA010000054.1 GCF_016888125.1 Spirulina sp. CCY15215 | reverse complement strand
ATCACCCTCGCCGCTATTCCAGGTAAAAGTCAAGTTCGACTCTCTCACGAAGGTATGGTGGTGAACTTAGTCCTCGATGCCGCCCCAGTCGAAGGAAACGTAATCATTCCTGCCAATGCAAGGGGAATAAGAGCAGTAGATATCCCTCGTTATATTACCGGAGGGAGTGAAATCGGTCATGCTAATGAAGTGATTATCGAAGCAGATGGCACAGTGCGGTTAATTAGAACCGATACAGCCGTCAAAGAAGGAGATACAGTCATTGCTGGAGAAGTAACTGCCGAAAATATTAACCTCATGGCAGCAGGAGTAGTTACTCCAACAGACCCAAGTTTAATTCAAGGGGATGCCACCGTCGTGCGTTTTCCCGAAGCCGGAGGAACGAATATACTCAACGTTATTGATTCTCGTGCCGATAACGCTCAAGACCTGCTTTATGGTGCAGCAGCAGGGACGATATCGAGTATTATTGGTCGCGAGGAAGAAGGAATTGCCGCGATAAGCGAGAAACTCGAAGAAG
>NZ_JACSWA010000539.1 GCF_016888125.1 Spirulina sp. CCY15215 | reverse complement strand
GTTGCTGTACCATTGCCTCAATTGAGTCGATACGTTTAACCCCATCATACTGAATCATGAGCAAGGATTCAACTCTTGTCAACACTTCTGTTTATGACATGAATATTGGGTAGAAAAATATTATCAGAGATCAATTCCCATTTGTCGAAGGCGATCGCGCAATTCTTGATTTTTCCTTTTTTCCTCTTCTATCGTTGCTTCTGCGCGATCGGCTCTTTGTTTTTCAAGATTAGCTCTTTCTCGTTCGCGATCGCGCT
>NZ_JACSWA010000538.1 GCF_016888125.1 Spirulina sp. CCY15215 | reverse complement strand
CCATTGATGCCAACAAAACCCAGTCGCGCTCGACGCTGGCTGAAGGAAGGAAAAGCAAAAGTCGCGTACAACGACCTTGGAGTTTTCTGCGTCCAACTCCTGCAAGAACCGTCAGGAGAAGAAACACAAGAGATCGCAGTAGGAATTGACCCCGGAAAATTATATTCTGGAGTTGGGGCTGTTAGTTCCAAAGCAACTTTGTTCAAAGCACACCTTCAACTTCCCTTCAAATCTGTCACCCAAAAAATGACAGCAAGAAGGATATTGAGAA
>NZ_JACSWA010000537.1 GCF_016888125.1 Spirulina sp. CCY15215 | reverse complement strand
ATATTTTGTTCCAAGCGGATGGTTATGGTTATGTCTCGGAAAGCAATGAATCCAATAATGTTGCTTATAAAGCAATTAACATTATCGACCCCAAACCCGATTTAGTCGTCCAAAATCAATCGGTACCCAGTTCCGCTAAGGCTGGAGATACTATCAAAGTCACCAGTTATGTCAAAAATATTGGTGATGCTACAGCCGGTTATAGTTACTTGAAATATTACTTGTCCGATGATACAAATCTCGATTCTGGAGACAAGTTTTTAGGCAATGATTATGTGGGGAGTCTCGCTGCTGGAA
>NZ_JACSWA010000536.1 GCF_016888125.1 Spirulina sp. CCY15215 | reverse complement strand
AACAGAAAAGATATTACAAAAAGGTTCTTATTTTCCTCATCTTGTGCCTGTAACAGTCCGAATTGGTGAGGCGATCGCTCCTCCAAGTTCGAGTAAAAGAGATGAGCTACAATCTGTAACAGAAAAGTGTGCGAGTGCGATTAATTCTCTGCACGCTTTGGGACGATAATTTAGTTTTACGTTCAGCTTTTTCGTTAATTGTTACATCTCATCCTGCAAGTATGGTTACGTCTTTTTACGCAATGAATTCCATAACAACCGTCGATAAGGAAGCAACCAAAAAATAAACCAAAATAACCCTCCGTGTCGCTGCATTAAGACCTTCCATTCCACCAAAGGATGCAAAGTAACATCCTGTAATGCAAGTCCCTTTGGCTGTCGGATTTTCTGTAATCCTATTTGTAACTCTAGTTTACTTTCTGGGGAGGGTTTGGGGTTGCGAGGACAAGTTCCCTGATATCCAGGGGCGATCCAAATCGTACACCCTGCTTGTTTTGCCCGCAATCCATAATCCCAATCTCCCGCATAATGGGTTAATTGGGGGTCTAAATTGCCGATCGCCGCAACGACATTGCGAGGAATGAGGACAAAATTACCGCAGATCGTATCGCAAGTTAAAGGTGTATTAATTGGATGAACTTCCTGCATTTTAAAAGGAGGGTGAAACCAGCCTTTTTGCTTCATTCCCCCATAAGTAAATTCTTGGGTTTTGGGGTCTTGGGTAGAAGCAGCTACGATCGCCTGTTCAAATCCTTGTTGTGCCAAATTTTCCGCCGTATCGAGGAGCGATCGCAGGGCATCAGGATATAAAATCGTATCATCATTGAGCCACAAATAACCCTCATAGTCTTGCGCGATCGCCTCTGCAAACGCCAAGCGCATACCTCCATTCCAAAATAGGTTTCCTGTCCCCTGAATGACTTTAACGCCGGGATATGCTTCTTTTACCGCTTCTCCTGTCCCGTCTGTACTGCCATCATCCACCAGATAAACATCAAGGGTGATTTTATCCAAATCCTTTTGCTGAAAAAGCGCATTGAGACATTCTAAGGTTTTCGCCTTACGATTGTAACAAGTCAAGAGGGTTGCCAGACGTTTCATAGGATTGCTAGGGCGGAAGAAAAGGTTACACTTATTATGGTTGTACCGCAATGCGATCGCTATACTCAAAATTTTTACTGATGAATACTTCCTCTTCTTCTCTCGATGATTTTGGCGTTATTATTGCTTGTTGTTTTCAAGATTATTTGTTAGCGAAAGGAGCCTGCGCCAGTGTTCGTCATTTTTTGGGAGATGTTCCTTTATGTTTACTTGTTGATGGGACATTTTCCACGGAATCTTTAGAAAAGGCTTACAATGCAACAATTATTAATCATAAAACTATCAAAAATGAGCTTTTGCGAGAGCGTAGCTTTGGCTGGGGGACGACTCGTTTAATTGCTTTTTGGGAGAGTCCTTGGCAGCATTTTTTGATTCTCGATGCTGATACGAATATTTGGGGAAATGTTCTCAAGTTTGCAGATTTTGATAATTTTGATGTTATTATGGACGCACCAAACTATAATTATCCGGATGAGGAGATTATTGAGTATTTCTTTGATATTGAAGAGATAGAAAAACATTTTCCTGACTTTGATTGGCGATCGCATCGCACGCAATATTGTTGTCCTGGAGTTTATTTTGCCAGTCGCGATATTTTTTCCTTAGAAGAATATATAGAAATTTTGGATTTTATCGATCGCTATCCTCATATTTTCAAATATGGAGACATGGGATTTCTCAATTTTATGCTCTGGCGTGCCTCTGATGCGGGTAAAATTCGCGTGGGAAATGCAGATTTTCAAGTCCTTGCACCCAATTACGAACAGAAGGATTTAGAGAAACGTTTCCCAATGACAAAAACCGGACCACTGGTAGAAAATGATGATGCAGCGATCATTCACTGGTGCGGCTATAAGCCCCTGATGTCAACATCAAGAACTTATGCAGATCCCATGAGTTTCTCGCGGCGCAAATGTTTAGAAGCAGAAAGCGGTTTGACAGGATTACCCGCCGATGTATTATTACAATGGGAAGATTTTTATAGCACTTTTATCAAGTATAAGAATAAAGCTCGCAAAAAACTACAAAAGTTTTTCAATTAATGGATTCTCGTGCCGCAGTTTCGAGAAATTCCTGAATATTTTCTGAAGATAACCGATTTTGATTGACATTTTGCCAAGTTTTTACTAACTGTTTAACTTGCGATCGCTCTAATTCCCAGTGAGGTTGTCCGATAGAAAGCGGGACGATATCGGGTTGGACTTGATTAAAATACACCCAGGCTTTTAAACGGGGAAAATTGACGATCGCCATCATAGCCTGTTTTAACCATTTAGTTTTCGCGATCGCGTCTCCTGCAACGCCAACTTCTGCCACAATGAGGGGTTTATTAAAGTGGTTGGCCAATCCATATTTTTGTCGCATTAAATGTTGAAAAGAAGCCATTTCTTGTCCATTCCACGATTTATTCCAGTGCTTGGTGGCATAAATGGAAATGCCAATAAAATCAACATAATCAGCACCCGGCCAGTAATATTTTGCATTTTGATTGCCTGCGGGAGACCAAACCCAAAGCAGATTATTCACACCCTGCGATCGCGATAGATCGACGATGTATTGATAAGCAGCAATATAATCGCGAGGATTAGCACTCGACCAGGGATATTGTCCAATAATCTCCATTTCGTGACCCCAACGCAACAAGATTTTCTGTGAATTTTCCTCTCGAAAAAGTTTGAAAATTTGTTTGAGAGTTGGATCGTATTTTCCCGTCAGAATATCCGTAAATAAGGTTTCTCCTACCATCTCATTCCATTCCCACGGCCAAGGTTCAAGACTAATTAAAGGCAGGCGATCGCGCTGTTTTGCACTCTCTAAGGCCGTTTTTAATTCTTGTGTATCATTCAAACGCCAAGGAACAAAATGATGCTCGATCAGGATATTCTCCTCACCAAAATCACCTTGGGGATCGTAAACTCCTAAAGCAACTGTGGGGATAGACTGAGCCAAAAATGGTGAATACATCGTTAAATAAAAAATGCTGAGAATAGTAATCAAGAGACCCAGCAAAAACCATGCGACAGACTTAAATATAGATGAATATAACACTCGGCAAAGACATTGGGATGTGAAAATCTAAATTTATAGTAGGATTTAAGAAAACTTCTTACAAAAATGACTCTAAGTATGTATTTTATGTTTTCCTCCTTGAAACCTCACGAACTTTACCGAATCTTTACAAAACAAGTCTTAAATTTAAAGTTTCAGTAAAAATTATATTTTAGCTATTTCTTTAATGCCCATCAAATGGCTAATATTATTTCAGTACAAATACGCAAAACCTTCATCAGTATAAAGAGCATGAGACAAAAATTAGCCTAAATGTCGATCGCAATATCGAATTGTTATCAACTTTTCTATATTTATCACCCTGAAGAATCTTGTTATTCTCTCAGTGAGATTCTAATTTCCCAATACAAATATCGCCAAGTTCTGCCATCGGCGATCGTGAATTTTTTGGACTAGAAATGGTGCCATTTACTAATATTTAAGAGTTGCCATGAATCCATATACCAAGCCATCTCGAGCAACTTCTCTTTACGCAGAAGTTCCCGATACTAAGCGCTTTTTAGTTGATGTTATGTCTAAAAGTGAGAAAAGAACTTTTTTCATCTTAGTGTCAATTTGGTTTGTTACCTTGATTTGGTTTTGGCATTGGTGGCTGTATCACCACCACGTTATCACTTGGATGGGAATGTCCATTAATACCCTCCTGATTGCGTGGAATACCTTACTACCTGGGTATTATTTTTACTTCGTGGCACGGATGAAAACACCTAATCCCAAGATTGAGATTCCCGATCATTGGCGAGTGGCTATGGTGGTGACAAAAGCCCCCTCGGAACCTTGGGCGATCGTACAAAGAACCGTTGAAGCGATGTTAGCCCAGTCTCATCCTCACGATAATTGGCTGGCAGATGAAGACCCCCAACCCGAAACCGTTGCTTGGTGTAAGGCAAATGGAGTACAAGTTTCCACTCGCAAGGGGATCGCCGAATACCATCAACCGACATGGCCCCGTCGCACTCGCTGTAAAGAAGGAAATCTTGCGTATTTTTACGATAAATATGGTTACGATCGCTATGATGTCGTTGTACAACTGGACGCGGATCACGTTCCCGAATTGGGCTATTTAGAAGCCATGATCCGCCCTTTTGTGAACCCCAAAGTGGGTTATGTTGCGGCACCGAGTATCTGCGATGCGAATAGTCATGAAAGTTGGGTAGTCAATGCACGACTCTTTGCTGAAGCGACGATGCACGGTTCCCTACAGGCTGGTTATAACGATGGTTGGGCTCCTTTATGTATTGGCAGTCATTATGCCGTCCGCGCCCAAGCAGTCAAGGATATTGGTGGGTTAGGCCCCGAATTGGCAGAAGATCACACCACCACTTTAATGATGAACTCCCGAGGCTGGCAAGGAGTATTTGCCTTTGATGCAGAAGCCCACGGAGACGGTCCCGGTTGTTTTGCTGATTTTCTGGTGCAGGAATATCAATGGTCGCGAAGTTTGATGGTGGTACTGCTTGCCATTACCCCGCGTTACTGGAAGGGTCTAAAACCCCATCTCAAATTCCAATTTATCTTTGCTCAACTTTGGTATCCTTTCTTTGCCATTACTATTCTGATTGGTTCTTCTCTGCCCATTTTGGCCTTGATTAATGACCAACCTTGGGTAAAAGTTAGTTATTTTGAATTTTTCTTGCGATCGCTGGCTTTAACCTTAGCTTGTGTTGCTCCCGTGAATTGGGTCGCCAGTCGGCAATGGTTGCGCCCTAAAAACGCCAAAGTTTTAAGCTGGGAAACCGTTCTTTTTCAATTTGCTCGCTGGCCGTGGATTTTGGCCGGGGTTTACAATGCAACGGTAAGTTGTATTCTCAAGAAAGAACTCCCTTTTCGCGTTACCCCCAAGGGAGGAAATGCCCCCAAACCTTTACCGATTCAAGTTCTCTTTCCTTATTTTCTCTTGGGCTTAGTTTGCGCGATCGCCGTTATCATTCTGGGGGAAATTCAACACGCAAAAGGCTATTATTTCCTCACTCTCGTCAATAGTGGTATTTATATTACCCTAATCCTTGCTATAATCTGGTTGCATATCCGCGAAAATGCGCCCCAACTGCATAAATATGTCATGCACAATGTCGCTTTAGTTTTTACCTTCGGTTTGTTTGCTACAGCCGCAGGAATGAGAAGTCAAGAAGGGATACAAACGATTGTTAAAGATGCCCCCAAGATTCCTATTCCCGGTAACTCTCAATTGGCTCAAGCAAATGGTTTGGGAGAGCCTTTGACCCAAGTTGCTGAAACTCAAGTTTCCGAGTCCCTGGTTGCTAGTATTCCCAGTGCAGAAGAACTGACAGATTCTCCTTGGATATCCGAACCGATCGCACCCTCGGCAATTTCTGCTTATCAAGAAGCATTTGCGCGAGATAATCAAGAGATTTTTCAGGAAACGGGAACGCACTATCAAGACGATACGAATAATCCAATTTTTACAGAATTTGATGCAGAATTTTTCTCCCATCAAGAGGGACAAAAAGAGCAGCTAACTGCCAGTTTAGAGTCAGAAAAACAGGGAGATGAAAAGGCCGACTTGAACGATCGCCCTTGGGAATTTGCCTCGGGAGCAGAAAATACACAAAATACACAAAATACACAAGTGGAATCAGAACCTTGGGAAATCACCAATATTGTGGCTGAGGCTAGTGTCCCACTTCCTGGAGAAACTATCCTCGTTTCTCTTCCCGAACAAACTAAAAAAAAAGTAAAAAGTCCCTCTATCATTCCCCTCGGGACAATTCCTCAATAATCGTAGAAGTCAATTTAGCACTTGATTTATCCTCCGAACTTCAACGGGGAAAAGAATTGGAAAATCAAGGGAAAGTAGCAGAGGCGATCGCGGTTTATGAAGCTATTATCGTCGAAAATCCCTCCAATTCTGAGGCACTAGAAGCCCTAGCAAGACTCTATGCTTATACGGAAAATTATCCAATGAGTCTCGATGTTTATCGGCGCTTATTGGCAGTAGAACCCAACAATCTAGAAGCACAAATAGCGATCGCCCAAGTCACCAGTTGGTCGAGAGAATTTAGAGAGGCGATCGCCCTTTATCGAGATATCTTGAGAGAAAATCCCGATTATATTCCTGCAAGATTGGGGTTAGCAGAAGTTTTAGGATGGGTGAAAAAGTTTACTGAATCCCTCGCCGAATATGAAACAATTTTAGACTTAGATGCCAATGAAGTCCAAGCACGAGTTGGCAAAGCCCAAGTCTTATTTTGGCTGGGTCAAACTCAAGCCTCCCTCGAGCTATATTTAGATACTTTTGAACAGTTTCCCGATGTTCCTGAAGTCCGTTTGGGATTGGCTAAAATCTATTTATTGCAACATCAAATCTCTCAAGTTTTAGCAATCTTACAACCCTTGTTAGACAGCGAACATCCAGAAGCCTTAGAGATTTTAGCTGAAATTCAAGCCATTCAATTAGAAAGCCGCTATGAACGAGAGGAAAACAGTTCTGGAGAGTTAAATCAATTCCTGACCCAAGCCGCAAAATTCCGCTTTCATAATAGTAATACATTACAGAGAATTTCTGTCGGAGTGGGTTCATTTCAGCAAGATTTTTTTACGCCACTCAATAATACTAACGTCGAGTTTGGGATCGAAGGACAAATCGATAAACTAAAATTAGATAGTGCGATCGGTTTTGATGTTTTCGATCGCCTTCCCACCGTGCCTCGTTTTTTCCTAGAAGCTGAATATCCTATCACTACCGATCTTTCCCTCGCTGGTATTGTTCGTTATCAAGCCTATAAAAAGAATGTCCAAACCTTGGAAAATCATCTTGCTGCTTGGCAATTTAATCCCAGTCTCTTTTGGCAAATCGATCGGGATACTTGGTTATTTTTGTATTATCAGTTAGGACTTTATAATGATGGGAATGTTGAGCATCAATTTGTCGCCAAAGCCGAACGATCTTTTGGTGATTTTTTTGTTTCTGGTTTACTCTTCGGCTGGAGTTATCAAAAAGACCCACAAACGGGATATTTTGCCCCACCTGGATTCTTTTTGTATAGTGGTGAAGTCGGTTGGGAAGGAGAAGTCTTTAAAAATACGGAGTGTCGTCTCTCTGTTGGTTTAGGACAGCAATCTTATCTCGATCGCATTCAAGATAGTTTCACCTATCAAGCACGCTGTAATGTTGCCTTTTCTGATGATTTTGGCATAGAATTAGGATATCGTCATTCCAATAATCCGTGGTATTCTGGAAATAATAGCGGTGATTTCAATCAAGAAACTTTCTACGGTCAATTAAAATTTTCCTTCTAGTTAATTTAATGAGCCTGTGGAACATTCTTAAATTGTAAAAATATTAAAATTCAACTGTGGGAAAAATGGACAAAAAACAAGCAACAATTTTAGTCACCGGAGGGGCTGGATATATCGGTTCTCATGCCGTTCTTGCCCTACAAAAAGCAGGATATCAAGTGATTATTCTCGATAATCTTGTTTACGGACACCGGGAATTTGCCGAAGATATTTTAAAGGTAGAATTAATCGTGGGAGATACCTGCGATCGCGAACTTTTAGATAAGCTCTTTTCTACGCGCAATATTACCGCAGTCATGCACTTTGCGGCTTATGCTTATGTAGGAGAATCTGTCACGGCACCAGACAAATACTATCACAATAATGTTGTTGGCACTTTAACTCTCCTTGAAGCCATGTTAAAGGCAGGAGTGAATCAATTTGTCTTTTCTTCTACTTGTGCGGTTTACGGGGTTCCGCAAACTTTTCCTATTCCTGAAGATCATCCCACAGCACCGATTAATCCTTACGGCCAAAGTAAATTAATGGTGGAACAAATGCTGGCAGATATGGATCGCGCTTATGATTTTCGGTCGGTACGTTTTCGTTATTTTAACGCTGCTGGTGCCGATCCTCAAGGTCGTTTGGGAGAAGATCACAATCCCGAAACTCATCTCATTCCTCTAATTTTATTTACTGCTTTAGGAAAACGAGAGGCTATTTCTATTTTTGGAACAGATTATCCGACTCCAGATGGAACCTGCATCCGAGATTACATTCATGTTAACGATTTGGCCAGCGCTCATGTTTTGGGATTAGATTATCTTTTAAAAGGAGGAAAAACTGAAGTTTTTAATTTAGGCAATGGCACCGGATTTTCCGTTAAAGAAGTGATTGAAGCGGCCAAAAAAGTAACTGGAAAAGATTTTACCGTATTGGAGTGCGATCGCCGTCCTGGAGATCCGCCTCAACTGGTGGGGACAAGTGAAAAAATTCGCAAAGTCTTAGGCTGGAATCCTCAATATACTAAAATTGAAGAGATTATCGCCCATGCTTGGCAATGGCATCAGCAACGACATGGCGATCGCTAGAACTTTGAGTGATAATGCGATCGCCAAAATAAAGGATTTAAGTACCTATGAGGATTCCCTTTCCTATTTCTTTTCCTTTAAATAAGCCAACATGGTGTCAGCATCAGAAACCTCAAAGGGATCTGCGGGATAATTATCGGCATAACCAGGTTCAGCAAATACCTTCTCGATCGCCCCATCATTGACAACCATTGAATAGCGCCAAGATCGCATCCCAAAACCGAGATTAGACTTATCCACTAACATTCCCATTTTGCGGGTAAATTCGCCATTACCATCGGGAAGCAAAAATACTTTATCTGCACCCAATTTTTGACCCCATTGGAACATAACAAAGGCATCATTAACTGAGACACAAATAACTGCATCAACTCCTTGTGCTTTAATCTCTTCGTAGAGTTCCTCGTAGCGAGGGAGGTGAGTCGAAGAGCAAGTCGGGGTGAAGGCTCCTGGAAGGGAAAAGACAACAACCCGCTTACCGCCAAAAAGCTCTTGAGTGGTGACATCCTGCCAACGAAAGGGGTTTTCGCCACCAAGGGACTCGTCGCGAACTCGGGTTTTAAATACTACGTCGGGTACTTTATCAATTACAGTCATTTTGTTTCTCCTTAAACTTTAGAGGATTTTATTTAATCCATTCTTATCTAAGAATAATTCTTAGATAGCGAAAGGTAAATCAGTATAAATACTTAATTTTACTGATTTAAAGCCTTGAGCATTTTTTGTAAATTGCCCAAAAAACCAGTTTTTTTCGGTTTTGCGGAGGAAGTTGCGTCGCTTTGCGAGTCTGTCTTACCCATGAGGATATTTTCCAAGCGATCGCCGGCTGGTTTTTGTGGTTCTTCAGCAATGAGTTGTAATCCTGTGGTTCCTTCTACCCATACTTGCCAGAGAGAAGGATAAAAGCGATAAATAGCACCTCCTTCAAAAGGCTTGAGAAAATAAGCCGTTTCTAAGGTACTAAGGAAACGCTCCCTTAACTGACGTGCAGCATAGCCGATCCCGACAGTTGCCACGCTTTCCAATTGAGGAATTAACATGATAACAGGGCGATCGCCAGCCAAATTGCACAATTTTTCCACATACTCAATTTCCACTGCGGAGGGACAAACCAATAAAAAAAGGCGATCTTCTGGGGAGATTTTGCGATCGATGGGAGTGAAGCGACTGCCGAGATCCGTTGTTTTAAATTCCTTTTCTCCCCAGTCCCGTTTTGCCAATGCAGCCGCACCTGAGTCGGGAAACATCACCTTTAGCCCTTCGCCATAGTCGGCAAATATTGCAGTAAATTCAAGGGCGATCGCTTGGGCTTGTAGGGCAATTTCCGGGATAGCCAAATCGACGATAATTCTACCACAGCCAGAATTGAGGGCAGTTTGTACGGCTTCTTTGGCTTGGGCGATCGCATCTTCTAAAGTGCTGGGGACCATTTTCCGTCAATAATGAACAATGTTTAATTATCAATGGAGAAGGGCATCTGAGCAAAGAAAGCGATCGCTCATCTTCGCTGCTGAAACCAATATTGTAATTGTTCTCGACAAGGAGTTTCCAAGATTCCAGCAATAACAGATAAAGTGTGATGGGAACAAGGACTATCGGGAAGATTGAGAACAGTGCGAATAGTTCCAGTTTTGGGATCGTCCACCCCATAAACCAATAGACCCAATCTAGCTTGAAGGATAGCCCCTGCACACATGGGACAAGGTTCAAGAGTGACATAAAGGGTACAGGTTTCAAGATGCCAGCTTTGCCGGATCCTAGCCGCCTGACGCAGGGCTAAAACCTCTGCATGAGCCGTGGGGTCTCGATCGCGTTCCTTGCGGTTTGCTGCTTCAGCGATCGCCCTTCCGTGGCGATCGACAATCACTGCACCCACGGGAACATCCCCTGCTTCTCCTGCTTCCTTGGCCAATTCCAAAGCGCGAGACATCCATTCCCTATGGATGCGATAAATTTTTTCGTTCAATTCTAACGACATGATTAATTATCCTGATTTTCCGGAATCTCTGCCCTTGTGCTGAAAAAAGTTTATTAATCACCTCGCATCCCCCCATAAGGATTTGCAACCATGATCGTTGATTCTAATCTACCGCTAATTAAGCCACTACAAACGGCGGCCACGCCCCCCACAACAACCCCTTTTCAATCCTATCTCACCAGTCTCCACGAAAAATATTTAAGCCTCGATGATGGGGCGATCGCCGACTATATTCCCGAATTGGCTGCGGCTAAACAAGAATGGTTTGGCATTTCCGTGGTGACAACGGCAGGGAAAATTTTTGAGGTGGGAGATAGCGATCGCCACTTCACCTTACAGTCAATTTCCAAAGCCTTAGTTTATGGCATGGCCTTAGAAGATTGCGGTCGAGAGATAGTTCGCAGTAAAGTAAGTATTAAATCCGCAGGAGAATCCGCCAATACCGTCGCTCTAGACGAACAAAGCAAACTTCCCTATAATCCAATGGTGAATGCTGGGGCGATCGCCGTGACGGATTTAATTAAAGGGAATAGCACCACAGACCGCCTCAATCGCATTTTGAAGAAATTTTATCTCTATACTGGGCGAGAAGTGAACATTAGTTTTCCCGTCTTTCTCTCCGAAAAAGCCGCCGGACACCGCCATCGCGCCCTCGCCCATCTTTTGCTCAATTATGGCGCGATCGGCGATCGCATTGAAGAAACCCTTGATCTCTATTTTCAACACTCTTCTATCTTGGTGAATGCCAAAGATTTAGCCGTTATTGGCGCAACTTTAGCCAATGGTGGCATTAACCCCATCACCAAAGAACGGGCGATCGACGAACGTTATGTCCGCGATGTCCTGAGTATGATGATTGCTTGCGGCTTAGATGACTATTCGGGAGAATGGGCTTATGAGGTAGGTATTCCCGCTAAAAGTGGAGTCGGTGGTGGCATTTTGGCGGCTGTTCCGAGTAAATTGGGTATGGGGGTCTTTTCTCCTCTCCTCGATGCGACAGGAAATAGTGTTCGCGGTATTGAGGTTTGCAAGGATCTCTCTCGCAAGTTTGGCCTGCACCTTTTCGATACTGTTAAAGCCGATAAAAATCTCAATGAATGGTTGGATAGTAATGAATCAGCCGATGGTTGGTAGAAGATTGCTTATCGATTTCGTTTGCGGAGAATATCGAGCAGTTTGATAAACTCAGAAGGAAGAGGGGCGATCGCTTCAATGGGTTCTCCAGAAAGGGGATGTTCTAAACATAACCGATGCGCGTGTAGGGTTTGACCGGACAAATTAACCCCCAGCGATCGCCGAGAACCGTAAGTAATATCCCCGACAAGGGGGTGGCCAAAATGGGCGCTATGAACCCGTATTTGATGCGTGCGCCCGGTTTCCAAGCGAAATTGCATGAGGGTATAGTTGCCCAATCGTTCCAGAACTTGCCAGTGGGTAATCGCATTTCGTCCCCCTCCCGCGACAGAAACTACTGCCATTTTTTTGCGATCGCCTAGATGACGACCAACGGGGGCATCTATTTTGCCTGCCGTAGTTTTAGGGGTACCGTAAATAATACCGAGATATTCCCGACGGGCAGTTTTGCTTTGAATTTGTTTTTGGAGATGTTGTAGGGCAAAATCAGTTTTAGCCACGACGATCGCCCCTGTTGTATCTTTATCCAAGCGATGAACGATTCCAGGACGTTCTACACCCCCAATCCCCGCAAGATCGTGACAGTGATGTAAAAGGGCATTAACCAACGTGCCGCTATAATGACCGGGAGCCGGATGAACGACCATTCCCGCCGATTTATTGACAATAATAATTGTGGTATCTTCGTAGAGAATATCAAGGGGAATATTTTCGGGTTTTAGGGTTAAAGAAGGCTCGGGATCCGGTAGGTGTAAGGCGATCGTATCACCGCAAGAGACTAAGGTTTTTTTGGTCGTGCAAAGTTCTCCATTCAGATGAACTTGACCCCCTTCAATCAGCTTTTGTAAGCGCGATCGGGTCATATCGGGTAATTGATGAGCCAAACAACGATCCAACCGTTCTTTATCCTGTGTGACGCGGAAATCCATCTGAATTTATACTGACCTTAAATAAATTTTTATTTAGTTAAACTTTACAATACTGAGATATTGATAAAGATCGCTTGCAAAGATGATTGCTGTCAAAATTTATACTGATCGCACTCACCGATTTTATAAGCAGGCGATCGCATCTCAATCCGTAAAAATACGGGATAAACAGTATAGAACGTAACAAAACAAAAAAATGTTTATCGAAGCCATGCCCATTCAATTGCAACTCATTCCTGGTGCAGTCGCAGAAATCCATGCCTCCACAGCAAAAACAGGAGTTCTTACTTTAGCCGATCGCTATGGTTTGATGGCTGCCGTCATGGATGAATCTCTAACTGAAGAAGAACGAAGAACTATCGATCGCTTACTAAAAGCCGTTCAGCGCGGGCAAGTTAAGTTACATTAATTTTTATTTTTCTGTCTTGACTTGCGCCGTTTTTTCTTCGCCTTCCATTTGGGGAGTAATGTTTTTATGCCATTGCGTTTGATTCGTTTGTAAGTCGAACCCGTCCAGTCTGCAAGAGAATGACTCATAGATCCCAATTCCAAACCGATGAATAAGGCGATCGCTTCTCCAGAATATTGTTGTACCTTTTGGAGACAGATTTGCCAAAAATTTTGCCAGTTCCAAGGAAATCCCCAAACCAGTTGCGCGATCGTAACGCTCAAGATTCCAATTAAACTCGCGATGACCAATAAATACAATAATCGCAATATCGTTCCGATCAATAAACCGTGAGAGAATTGGGAACGATGACTTAGGGCTTTTTGATAAGGAATCCAAATCCAACGCAGCCATCCCCATCGTTTAAATTGAACAGAGTAAATATCAAGATCGGGGCCGAACATCAAACCGCTAAAGAGGAAACCCGCCGCAGCAAGCAAGGTTAGCTCTCCACTCCAAGTTAACAAGAAGGTGAGAAGAACTAGCCAGGGCAGACACCAGAGAGTAATGCGATCGTGAATTCGACCGGAAGGCATTTTTACTTTTTAGGAAATAATGTGTTATAATCAACAATACACGGTGACGGGCGGTTAGCTCAGTTGGTAGAGCGCCTGCCTTACAAGCAGGATGTCACTGGTTCGAGTCCAGTACCGCCCATTCTCTCAAACCCTCTCCCTGTAAGGCTTTCTATAAGGCTTTCTATAAGGCTTTCTGTAAGGCTTTCTATAAGGCTTTCTATAAGGCTTTTAGGTAGTAGCGCTGCGCTTCTAATTCACTTTCCCTCGAGCATAAGCCAAATAAGTTTGATATTCGATCGCCCTCCCCTGTGCAGTTTTGTATTGGGGATGATCCTCGCTTACTTTTTCCATGAGTTCGATCGCCCGAGTCCAATCTTGTACCGCTTGTTTCCACTCCTCGGGAAAACGGGCGATTTCCGTTGAATTTACCGCCGCGATCGCCTGATTCACCGCCGCCCGAAATACCCCATTAGGATTCTGAGCCTGTTGACTGGCATATTCGAGATAACCTTGATATTCAATAACTTTCTCTCGTGCCACGGTATAATATTCATGATCTACTGGCACAACCCGCATTAAGGCGATCGCCTGCTGCCAATTCTGACTCACCCGATCCCAATCTTCCGGGGTAGCGGCGGTTTGGGTCAAATCTGCCGCACTCATGGCATAATTGACCGCAACGCGAAAGGCTTCTTTTTGGGGAACATCAAGGATCTCCTCCGAGGCTTCCGCCCTACTCGAGGCGGCGATTCCTGTCTCTGTTGCCCGGGAGAAAGGGCTGCCTTGAGTTCCAAAACCAAAAAACGCTGCGATAGACCATCCTCCTAAAGCAAGGGGAATTAAAGCAAGAACCGCCGCTTCACGGATTCCCAAGGGCTTATAAGAGTGCCATTTTTGGGGCATTTTGGCGCTATTTTGGGATGGTTCGTTTTCCGGTTCAGATCCGGTGGAGATCGCCTCAAAAGTAACGGAGTCAGAAACTTCGATCGCCTCTGTTTTAATTTCCTCTAGTTTAATTTCCTCTTTAACTACCTCGGCTTCAGTTAGGGGCTTGGTTATCAAGTCCTTACTTTGTGAGGAAAGAAGCAGTTCTGGGAGTTGAATATCTCGAGCCAGATTCAATGACTTGGACTCTTGAGCAATTTGTGCCTCTAACCATGCCTCAAAGCGGCTGGCAATAAGGCGTTGACGCAAAGTTGTATCGAATTTAGTCGGAATATAGCGCTCCAAACGTGCGATCGCCACCCATTTATCCACCCGAAACGGGGGTGAAATCTGTCCTGGTTGAGAGATTCGCAGCATTTGAGCGAGTTTGGGGTGCAAGTTGTGTAGGGCGATCGGTCCAACTAAACCATTACTATGGGCTTCAGGACCTTGAGAATACTGCCCAGCTAAATCTCCAAAAGCTGCCTCCTCTTCTTGAAGGCGAAAATACAGTTCTTGAATGACCTCTAATTCTTCACTTTGAATAATGGAGAAAAGAACGCGATCGTATTGTTCCTTATTACTGAGAAATTCCGCTTCAACCTGCGCCCCCCATTGAGCCTCTTTAAATTTTTCCAGTTTCAGTTGCCTCGGTGCAACTCGGAGGATTTGCTGTGGGGAAATGCCGCTATTCTGGGACTGTTGGGCAATATTATGGGCAATATTATCACAAAATTGTTCTAATTCTTCCTGTGTACAAGTTATCGACGCGATCGCGGTGTCGATAATAATTTCTCGTAGGAGATGGGGAAGAATTTGGGGGGAGGTCAGTAAAGAGATAACCTGTTCGGAATCGAGTTGGCGATCGCCGACCTGTAGAACTGCACTCATAGCTAGAATTGGTTTGGAGGCTCGGGGGTTCTAGGGTCATTGTAGGTCATAATTTGAGAATGGGTAATGGGTAATTGGCCAGGGTGTTAATATTCAGCAAATCCCCCTCCCCCATCAAAGATGTGGCAAGGGGGCTCCCGTTAGACCCGATAGGGTTAGCGGGAGAGGAATTGCCACAAACAAGGGAGTCTGAGCAAAGCGAATCAGTTCATTAAGACCCAATATAGCGCGGAGTCAAGACCCAACACAAGAGCGGCGATAAGAGCGCACAAGAGCCAGCAATAACTGCGATCGCTAACAAGGTGTGGATAGTTTCTGCATTCATCATTTTTCCCTCCAATTGTGACGAGATTAGGAATCTAATCTTTACACTAAGTCTAACTGATATATTTTCAGTTTGTATGCTTTGTTACAGAAGATAAACTGATTTTAGTAAATTTATTTAAGGACAGTGTCGTGAGCTATATTGAGAAAATAAATTCAATTCTGAAACCTGCCCAAAATCAAAATCCCCTTGCGATCGATTTATTTGCCGGATGCGGAGGTTTATCTTTAGGGTTTGAATCACAAGGCTTTGAAAATGTTCGCGGTTTATTGTATCGCAATCGTTGGTATTTTGATGAAATTATTCAAGAGTTACGACAATTAAATTATATTGTGGAATGGAAGTTATTAAATGCAGTAAACTTTGGCATTCCTCAAAACCGCGAACGATTGATTGTTGTTGGTCATCGAGGAAAGTTCAAGTTTCCTCGAACTGGCGATCGGCAAATTACCGCAGGAGAAGCATTAGGAGAATTGGTTTTTGATGTCCCTTCAGAGTCAAAATTTCTCACGCCAAGTATGGATCGATATGTTGCTAAATATGAAAAGGCTTCTGCTTGCAAACGTCCTCGCGATCTCCATTTAGATCGACCTTCACGAACATTAACTTGTAGAAATCTCGCCGGTGCAACAGGAGATATGCACCGAATTAAGCTACCTGATGGGAGACGGCGGCGTTTATTTATTCGAGAAGCTGCACGTTTACAAAGTTTTCCTGACTGGTTTGAATTTATAGGAGGAGAAACCAGTTGTTTTAATCAGATTGGTAATGCTGTTTCACCTTTGTTTGCTTTTCATTTAGCCGGTAGTATCCGCAATTATCTAGAGTCTAGTTATAGATTAACACCAAAAGAAATCGTTAAATTTGGCGATCCAATTCAATTATCTTTACCAATTTTAGAAAAGATATAGTCAAGATTAGGGGAATTAAACAGAAAGAATCAAAGCTAACACGACCAGACCAAAATTAAACAAGTAAAAAGCACCTACAATTTGTGTTTCCGACCAGCCACTTAACTCTAGATGATGGTGAAATGGAGCCATTTTAAACAAGCGCTTGCCAACTCCTTCCGCGTTTTTGGTGGCTTTGTAATAACTGACTTGTGCTAATACGGAAAGAGACTCAACAAAAAATAAACCACTAACTATAAATAAGCCCCAAAGATTGCCTGAAAGGATGCCAACTCCTGCTAATGCGCCACCTAATGCTAGAGATCCCGTATCCCCCATAAACACTTTTGCTGGGTTGCGATTATGGAAAACAAAACCTAAACAGCCTCCACTCAAACAGATGCAAAATATGGCTAATTCTGGCGTATCGGTAACAATTAATACAGCTAAACCAAGCAAGGCGATCGCGCAGGTTCCTCCTGCTAATCCATCCACTCCATCGGTGATATTTGTGGCATTACTTTCTGCTGCAAACACAAAAACAGCTAAAAACCAAAAGAAAATACCCAAGGGTAAAATGATGCCCAAAGGTAAAGCAATATTCGTTAAATTGGCGGGTTGAGTGAGAGACACCCAAGCACAAAATACGATCGCGCCAATAAATTGCAAAATTAACTTTTGACGCGGTGTAATGCCTTTATTCGACTTGCGCCGTAAAATTTGCCAATCATCGATCCAACCGACAAACCCATAAAATAAAGTAATTGCACCCACCGCGATCGCACTAGCAGAAAAACCCGACCAAATAACACCCAAAAGCACGGCGATCGGTACAAAAAAGATGCCTCCCATTGTCGGAGTTCCTGCTTTTTTTAAATGGCTTTGGGGTCCGTCTTCTTGGATGACTTGTCCCGCCTTTAACCGTCGCAATATTGGGATGACCCAAAAACCCATTCCTGCACTAATAACCGCCGATATAAGCAGAGGAAGGAGAAATGAAGAGAATTCTCCAAGCTGCTGTAAATTGCGATCGAAGATAAACGCCGATCCCATCAACAAACAAATCAATAAAATCAATAAATTTGTTCCGGATGGCTTCCTTAAAGCCGTTGGTAAAAATAATTTTGCTTCCACAATTCCTCACCCACCGTAAAAGTTTTGTTTAATTGTTAATCGTCGAGATTATCCGGTTCATCTTTACCGAAGTCGTCATCGTCATCGCGATCGTCGATGGACATGAGGGTGTCCATTTCTGGATCTTCCTCTTCTGTTAAAGCTGTATTTTGCGTTTCTCTTGGAATGAGACGGCCTTCTGACTCTAACCAAGTCAACATGGAATCCTCTTGTTTAAGGGGGATAACTGCCGCCGGTTCAAAGCGAGGTTCTTGACGCAGAGCGGGATTTCTCATAGTAATACTCGAAAAAACGTTAATAACGAACATACCGAGTGTACACTGGAGCGTCAACAAAATGCTTAATTGAACGCTCCTTGGCGATCGCGCTTTCCCCTCGGGTCAAAAGTCACGGAGAAATTTCGCCCTTGAGTCATAGCCAACTCGAGTCCTGAGATCGAGGTAAAAGACAAGGATATTTTTTAGGATGGAAGCATCAACAAAATTATGTTCGAGATCATCAAGATTATGAAACTCCAAAAATTTGTTCTTCTCGCTGTTTCTCCTTTAGTTTTCACCCTTGGCGGTGCTGCTGTTTTAATGGGTGCAGATGCACTTCACGCTCAATTTGAATCTCCGGCGATCGCCCAAGAAGCCCCTAATGGTCGCCCAGAACGCGGTAATCGCCCAGAACGAGGCGAACCAGGCGAACGAGGCGATCGCGGAATGCGAATGTTTGAACAACTCAACCTTAGCGCCGATCAAAAACAGGAAATTCAAACCATTCGCGAACAAGCAAAAGCCAATTCCGAACAACTTCGGGAACAAATGGAAAATGCTCGGGAACAAATGCAGTCTTTAATGGCCAGTAATGCCTCGGATGGTGAATTACGCCAACAACATCAACGGGTACAGAATTTACACCAACAGATGGGCGATCGCCGTTTTGATACCATGTTGCAAATTCGCCAAGTGCTTACCCCAGAACAACGCGCCCAATTAGCGGAAATGAAACCCGATCGCGGAGGTCGTCGTGGGGGCGGCGATCGCTCCTAGATTGGCAGAAATCGGGGTTGTGTGAATGGTTAGGGAGGGAGCTTAATAGCTCCCTCGCTGTTTGGGACGAGAGACGGGGTAGAATCTAACAGGTGACTGGTAATCGGTTGCTGTTTGTGTCGAGCCAATATTGAATTTTATGGACTTTTCTAGTACTGTCGCCTCTCAGCTTCATGCTGGGGCGATTCTGCCCGAAGGACTGGTACTGATAACCCTAATGGTGGTTTTGGTGGGGGACCTCATTCTCGGACGCAATGCCTCTCGCTGGTTGCCTTATGCGGCGATCGCGGGACTTTTGGCGGCGATCGTCTCCCTCGTTTTCCTCTGGGACTCTGCTACGCCTTTTGCCTTTTTAGATAGTTTTAATGGCGATAATTTAAGCATTGTTTTTCGCGGAATTATTGCCCTTTCGGCCTTGGTGACTATTTCCATGTCTATTTCCTATGTGGAACAGTCGGGGACTTCTCTGGCGGAGTTTATGGCGATTCTCCTCACGGCGACTTTGGGGGGAATGTTCCTCTCGGGGGCAAATGAACTAGCAATGATTTTTATCTCCCTCGAGATGTTGAGTATTTCGTCTTATTTAATGACGGGTTACACCAAACAAGATCCCCGTTCTAATGAAGCGGCGTTAAAGTATTTGCTGATCGGGGCGGCTAGTTCTGCTATTTTCCTCTATGGGATTTCTTTACTCTACGGATTATCGGGAGGAGAAAACCATTTAGATGCGATCGCGGCGGCTTTAGCAACGAGTAGCGAAGGTTCTTTAGCACTGGCGATCGCTTTAGTATTCGCGATCGCGGGGATTGCTTTTAAAATTTCGGCGGTTCCGTTTCACCAATGGACTCCCGATGTTTATGAAGGTTCTCCCACTCCCGTTGTTGCTTTTCTTTCTGTGGGTTCAAAAGCGGCAGGATTTGCCCTTGCACTGCGTTTATTAGTGACGGTATTTGATTCGGTTTCTTCGGAATGGCATTTCATTTTTGCCGCCCTTGCTATCCTCAGTATGATCCTGGGAAATGTTGTTGCTTTAGCGCAAACCAGCATGAAACGGATGTTAGCTTATTCTTCCATTGCTCAAGCTGGATTTGTGATTATCGGCGCGATCGCGGGGACGGATGCAGGATATTCCAGCATGATTTTCTATCTGTTTGTTTACCTGTTTATGAACTTAGGCGCATTTGCTTGCGTTATCCTGTTTACATTGCGAACAGGTTCGGATCAAATCAGCGATTATGCAGGGTTATATCAAAAAGATCCTTTGATTACGCTGGTATTAAGTATTTGTCTTCTCTCCTTGGGAGGAATTCCACCTTTAGTCGGTTTCTTTGGTAAGATTTACCTCTTCTGGGCAGGTTGGCAAGCGGGATTATATGGTTTAGTTTTGTTGGGTTTAGTGACCAGTGTTGTTTCCATTTACTACTACATTCGTGTCGTAAAAATGATGGTGGTCAAAGAACCTCACGAGATGTCAGAAGTCGTGAAAAATTACCCTGCTATTCGCTGGAATGTGTCGGGAATGCGTCCTCTACAAGTGGGAATTGTCTTCTCTCTGATTGCAACTTGTTTGGGAGGAATTTTGTCGAATCCTTTGTTTAATTTGGCCAATGAGGCGATCTTAACAACGCCAATGTTACAGGCTTCAATGTTACCTGTCGTTGAAGAAGTGACAGAATTACCGGTTGAGGATACAGTTTTCCTGAACTAGGTCAATACCATTGGTTTGTCTATTAAAAACTGGGGATTTTCTCCCTAGTTTTTTTATAATCTGGTTCTTGCGGTGCAACAGTCAGTATAGCACTACACACATTAGGACATCCCTAAATTATACAACCCAGTTACAACCTACTATTGCCTGTTACCCATTGCCTCTTGCCTAGCGCTACGCGCTATATATCCCTGTTTTGTCACTCTGGGATATTTCAACGAACTTCCGCAGCACTTACTAAAAGAGATTTGATTATTTTTTTGTTTTTCGCGATTGTTTATAGTAGAATAAATTATCGAGTTTTGTGGAGAATGAGAATAATGAAAATAGTCCAAGTTAATGAGTTAGAACAGATTGTTATTTCGGAAGAAAAAGAAGCATTACGAGTAGAAAGTAACGGTCAATTATTAGGATATTTTTATCCAGTTATTCGTTCTCAAGCAGAAATAGATGCAGCCTGGGAACGAATGGAACAAGCCACTGAAAAGGTAATGAGAGAAACAGGAATGGATGAAGAAACTCTAGTTCGTGTATTAACATCAGATTGAGTAAACTAATGATAAGATTGGTTGTTGACACTAATATCCTAGTTTCTGAATTATTACGCAAGCGGGGACGAAGTTTGATTAGTTCGGTACATTTGGAACTCCATATTGCCGAACAAGTTAAGAATGAAGCAGAATATGAATTAAAAAAACGAATGGCTAAAATTATCGATCGCGGAAACTTAAGCCAAGCAACAGGAGAGGAAGAGCTTGCAGCAGCGTTACATTTAATTAATACGCAAATTCGCTAAGAAAATTTAAGTAAATATTAACTATTGCAACAAAATCCCCTTTCCCACTAAGAAATCTTTATAATTCTGAAGATTTTTGTTAATACTTCTTGTTACGAACAAGGACTTAAAAAACATGGATTTCACTCTATTGGCCGCCGTTCCCATAACCATCGAATGGAATTTCAGCGTCGCTATCGTTATGATCTTCTGTAACCTTTTTGCGATCGCGATCGGTCGTTTTGCGATTCAAAATTCGGGGCAAGGTCCCGATCTTCCCATCGTAAAACCTGCACTATGGAAAGGTTTTGGGCTTCCCGAACTCCTTGCCACTATGAGTTTCGGTCATATTCTCGGTGCCGGCATGATCTTGGGATTAAGCAATGCAGGGGTACTGTAAAAATCAAAAAGGATGAGGAGATTAATATCTTCTCTCCTGATTTCTCCATCCCCTCTCTCTATTTCAGGGGTGAGGGGAATGGACATTCAGTAGAAATTTGCTGAAGTGTTGGATAATTAGGCTACACTTTGTACTCCTTAACCGTTCTAGCGAATGCTAATCTGAAAAATACTGGCTTTGCTGGGATTGAGTCACAAAATTTGAACATGGCTATCTGGTCATCCTCATCCCTAACCTGTAAAATAAATAGTAATTCTACGCCAAACAAGAGGCAGAGTATACTTTGAGTGTAAAGTTAAGTTTTGCTACCTAACCCACTTCTATGAACTCCGGAACATCTGAAGAGTTACAAGTTAATCCAAATCTGGACTCGAATCATTCAACTTCGGCCATCGTCCTCACTCTGCTGCATCCCTTGCAAGCTGTACCGGTTCAAAGCTGGACTTTTGAACCCAATTTGGTGATTCGGATCGGGCGATCTACAGATAATGAAGTTATTCTCTACAGTGCTGTAGTCTCCCGCCATCATGTTGAAGTTCGACCCAGTAGTTCGTCAAGTTGGGAAGTGGTCAATTTGGGGGCAAATGGAACCTATATTGATGGTAAGCGGATTACGAAAATTGCTGTCAGTGATGGTATGATTGTTCGTTTAGCAAGTTCGGGACCACAAATCCAAATTCGCATTGAAGATGCGGACATGGATGAGAAACTCAAACGCGGTTCTAAGCGCCGTTTACCCCCATTGGAAGGGGAAGATAAGTCTAAGGATACGCTGATTACTTAAACAGGCAATAGGGAATAGGGAATAGTTATCTGTTGATTATCGGATAGTGTTGAAGTGGTCGATCGCGGTTTCGGTTTCCTGTTGAATTGTCTTTAGATCGAGGTTGAGAGAGTCCCCTTCGCTACTTAACCAGAGAAGATATTCAATGTTTCCCGCAGGTCCAGTAAGGGGCGATCGCGTTAAACCGCGATCGCGCCAGCCTAGTTTTTGGGCAGTTTGCAGGACTCGAAAAATCGCTTCAGCTTGGTCTTTAGGGTTACGGACAACTCCTTTTTTGCCAACTCGATCTTTCCCCACCTCAAACTGCGGTTTGACCAGTAAAATCGCTTCTTTCGGCGCAGCGAGTAAATTCCAGAAAGAGGCGAGAATTTTGGTTAAGGAAATAAAGGAAACATCCACAACACCCAAATTAGCGCGAGGATTTTCACCATATAACGCTTCCGGTTGGAGATAGCGGATATTTGTTCTTTCCTTGAGAAGGACGCGATCGCACTGGCGCAATTTCCACGCTGCTTGGCCGTAACCCACATCCACGCCGTAAACTAATTTTGCCCCTGCTTGTAATAAACAATCGGTGAACCCCCCAGTAGAAATGCCCCCATCGAGGCATAAACGCCCCTCTACTGGGATTTTGAACTCCTTCAGGGCTTTTTCGAGCTTTTCACCCCCTCGGGAGACGTAGCGGGGTTTTTCCTTAACTTGAATTTCCGCTTCTATATTCACTTCTGTGCCAGGTTTGTCAACGAGGCGATCGTTCACCTTCACTTCACCTGCCCGAATCAGTCGCTGTGCAAGCTGTCTCGACTCGCAGAGATGGCGTTCTACCAGTAATATATCTAATCTTTGCTTGGCCAAAATTTTAATTTCCTTCTTGTTATTTTTTAACCAACAAAGAGACTAATTCGCAAAATCCTGCACATTCTGGCAGGGTTGTGATGTAGGTGGGGCAATGAGTTAGGATATCTCGGTAGGGGAGAACATTGGCGACACCGACGGAATGGGGAAAGCGATCGCGATCGAAAAGAGATTCATCATTAGGACTATCGCCAATGGTAACGAGTTGTTGTGGGGTTATTTGAGGGAAATGGCGATGGAGAACTACCTTTAACCCGGTTGCTTTATCTTGATCGAGGGGTTTGATGTGACATTGCACCGTACTGTAAGTAAAACCCCAGCCTTCTTGCTGGCAAAAACTAGCTAGGGTTTGCAGATCGCGATCGCCTAATCCTGCAACGCTAAAAGTCCAGTCAGTCAGGCGAAAGCGATTATCTTCCGCTTCTTGAAGTTGGGGAAATTGTTCTTTGAGTTGGTCAAACATGGCCGCCAGTTTCTGACGATGTTGAGAGATATCTGTAATTGGAGTCAACATTTGGGGGATATCGGAATCATGGGCATAGAAAACTCCTCCATTTTCCGCGATCGCCCCCACGATAGGAAAATAATGTTTGACCCCATGCACCCATCCCGCCGATCGCCCCGTCGTCACCAAAACTTCTATCTTAGCCTCGGCCAGACTCTCTAAAGCCTGAAATAAAGCTGGAGTGAACTTTTCCCCTTGAGTCAAAGTTCCATCCATATCCGTCGCAAGGAAGCGAATCTCGCGAAAAAATTGAGCATCAACCAAAGGAGTTAACATGAGTCAATAGTGGTGGAAAGTGCAATCATTACTCATCCTCTCATCATCTCCCTCCAGACTCCCAACGGGCGATCGCGAATTTTCCGCCAAAAATCCCCCAAAAACCTCAAAATAGAGAGTGAGAGTTAACCCTCGATCGCCAGAGGTAAAGCCGCATGAACCAAAGATAAAAGCGGTCCGGTTTGTTCTGTTCCATCCACAGCGAGGTCGCTGTGACAAAGATAGAGTTTTTTGTCTACCCGTGCCAATAAATCCCGCAAAACTCGTTCTAAGCGTTCTTTATCCATCTCTATATTATCTTCTGGCATCCAAGGAAACCCTGACCAATCTTTGAGAAAGAGAGGAGAAGCAAATAAATTGCTAGAACCTCCCAATTGCCACAGATTTGAGCCTACATCTAGCCAAAAATGCCAGGAATGGGAACGATGCAGCGATCGGTATTGAAAGATGGTGGCAAGGGTAATGGCGTTGGGTTCGATCGCCCCCCAAGGTCTGACAGGACGGGCATTGGCGGTAATGGTACCTCGGCGCAGGAGTTGGATGAATTGGGCAATGGTATCGGTTTGCGATCGCCCTTGGGGTTCGTTTTGGCGCAGTCGGCGATCGGTTTCCCAAAAATGTCTGGCGGTTTCCATTAATTCTCGCAGGGCGGCCAACTGGGGATAGGTTAAATTGCTACCATTCCACAAAAAGTCTTTCATGGCGCGATCTAAAAGGGCGCGAGGGGTTTGTTGGCTGGCTTTTGCTTTTTCGATCCAATGGCGAATGCCCTCATAAGCGGTCATGGCGCGATGTCCGAGGCGATCCCAACGCGGATAGGTTTCCCCAGGTCTGAGGTGGGGATGGTCGATATGGAGATAGTAGCAGCGATCGGCGAGAATTCCCGCCCGAACGGGATCGATATCGGCAATAAAACGTCCGTCCCTGTCTTCTTCTTTATCTTCCCAACGCCGACTTAAGATAACTAGCATTTCCCCTACGGCCTCCCGATCTAGCAAACGTCCTAAGCCCTCGTAAACGAGGGGGAGGAGGGTGAGGAGGGCGCGGACGAGGGGGGAACTAATGAGGGGTCGCTGTTCGTTGAGGGGTTCAATTTCGATGCCTCGTTGAGTGAGGATTTCGATCAGGGTGTAGCGGGCGATCGCGTCTAAACCAGGGGCGATAATGGCAATTTCTCGGGGTTCAATCTGTTTTTGTTGGATGGTATCGATAATAAATTCGGCGGTTTGACGCAATAAGGTGGCCCGAGAAATGGCTTGAAGGAGGGACACCGATGGGGGCAAACTGGGGAGGATGACGGGTTCGATCGCCAATTGAATCGCAATATCTGCCAGTTCTTCCGAGAGTCCCGAAGGCTGCTTTAATTCTTCTATCGTGTCGCAGCGATCGCCGAGTTGAGAGAGATAATTGGGGTCGGCATTGAGTCCCAATCTCGATTTACCATTGGGGTTATAGGTGAAAGCAGCAAAGATGCCTTCATCGAGGAAAAAAGTAAATAAATCTTTGGCAATGGCAGGATAATCGTCGGTATCGTCAGCAAAAACAGCCTGAAATCTGCGGCGCAAGTGTTTTTGGTAAATGCGATCGCCCAATAAATAGCGCCAGTAGAGTTCATAAATAATGCCATAACTCAACAGTCCTCGTTCTAAGCACCACTGTCGCCACTGTAATAATAATTTTCCCCGTAATTCGCTGGTTTGAGGTAATTTTTCCCATTCGGGTTCTGTATATCCCAGTTTTAACAGTTCGGGAATATCTTCGCAAGGAATACCACTAGCCCCCGCGAGTTGCAATAAATCTAAGGTTTGGCGAATGAATTTATATTCAGTTGTGCCAACGGTTTGCAGATTTTCCCGATCTAACGCCGATCGCCAGAGTTGGGTGGCCAATTCTTGTTCGGTTTCGGGACGCAACTGCAAGGGAAACTGTGCTTTTAGGTTTAAGCGTTGGAAGAGTAGCGGCCAAAATAAGGTGACTTCATCGGCAATAAAACCGAGGGGAGTTTTGGCGATAAGGGGATAACTCCCAGCGACTTCCCCCGCAAGGCGATCGGCTAAAGTACGACGGTTATTATCGTTGGCGGCGAAAATGAGAATGGCAGGGGTAATGGGTTGCAATTTCTCTTTGGGTAACAGGGGAGAGTGTTTTTCTCGCAACCACTGCTTAAATTCTTGAACGAGGCGAGTTGTTTTGCCACTGCGAGTTGTACCGATGATCCAAAGAGACATTATTTTTGTTGGGAATAGGGAATTACGACTTGTTACTCATTACTCATTACTCGTTACTCGTGATTTGCTACGATACCACGTACACCTTTTGCTTGGTCTTGTCTATCCTCTTGAAGAAGAGAAATTGAACCGTCATGAAATTTAAAAATATCATCCGCAATTCTAAGCGATGGTACTATGGTACTCCAGAACGCGCTCTTGATGAAGCCTATCGTGCAGCATTGAAAATTGAAGCGGTGGAAAACGACCATTTTCAAGGGCAAAAGGTTTGTGCGGAAACTTGCGATCGCAGCGATCGCGTTTTGGCGTTATTTGAAACGGAGGTCAAAAAATATTTAAAAAAAGCAAAGATCCGTTTGGCTGAATTTAATGCAACCCGAGACTGGCTTAACGATCCCGATGAATCCAGCCTATCCTATACCGATTTGACTTCAGTAGAACGTTCCTCAATTATTCTTGAAAAACTCGATTTTATTGATAAAGTTATTTCTAAATATGAAGCCACTCAACGATTGTCACCGGAGAAATTATCTGTTTCTTTAGTTGCAGCTAAGGAGATGAAACAACTCTCTCCGCAAAAATCAGATTCTCGTAGTTTAACTAAGAAAAAATTTGCTAGTCAAAATCTAATTGAATCTATCGATATTGATAATAACAAAACCAATCTAGAAAGTGCAGTTAATAAAAGGGGGGTTGTTCCGCGATCGATTTTAAACACATTAAACCGAATAAAACGGGAAATTGGACCGAATGCAGAAGAATCCGAAGAAGAAGTTGTCGATAAATTTCGTCAAGATCGCAATCGTACTTCTCTGGCAATTAAGTTTTTATTACTGTTGGTAATTATACCATTATTAACCCATCAATTAACAAAAACATTTATTTTTAAGCCGGCGATCGCCCATAATTTTTTTAACCAACAAAATGAGGTTATTTTTCTGAATAAAGATTTGCAAGATGAGGCTTTTGAAGAGTTAGAAGACTATGAACGAACCTTAAAATTTAGCCGATTTTTAAAACTATCAACAGAATTAAATCAAGAAGAAATTGAAGAAGAATTAAATTTAAAAGTTGAAGAATTAGCAGATAAATATCGCGATCGCGGTGCCGATGCCGTTGCCAATATTTTTGCCGATCTCGCTTCCGTCATTGCTTTTGGTTGGGTGATTTTTATCAGTCAGGAGGAAGTTAAAATACTTAAAGGTTTTATTGATGAATTAGTCTATGGGTTAAGCGATTCAGCCAAAGCATTCTTAATTATTCTTTTTACCGATATGTTTGTAGGGTTCCACTCTCCTCACGGTTGGGAAGTTATTTTATCGGGAATCACGCGCCATTTTGGTTTGCCAGAAAGTCACGACTTTGACTTTCTCTTTATTGCCACATTTCCAGTCATTCTCGATACGGTTTTAAAGTATTGGATCTTCCGTTATTTAAACCGCATTTCTCCTTCTGCTGTTGCGACTTATAAAACTATGAATGAATAGTTTTAAAAATATTAGAGAATTTTAATTTTTGCGATCGCCCAGTCACCTTGGAATTCATCATTTTGCAGTCTTTCTCGCAAACAAGCAGCGCGATCGCGGATACTTAAATGTTCTCTTTTGGCAATGGTTTCAGCGCGATCGGCAAAGGCGATCGCCTCCTGAATATCCCCTTCTACTTCCGCCAATTTTGCCATTTCTAATAAAACTTTCGCCATTGCATCGGTACGGCTAATTTCTTGACAAAGTTGCAAACAAAGTTGATAGTAGGTTTTAGCTTGTTCTCCTTCTCCTTTGAGAAAATGCCAAAGTCCTAAGTTCATAAGAGGATCGGCTTGGTAATAGCGATATTGCGGATATTTTTGCGAAATAAGGCGATATTTTTCCAGAGAGAGGGAAAGTTCTTGCTGACTTTTTTTCCAATTATTAAATTTTAAATAGATTTCCCCCATACAATCGTGTAATTCTGCTTCTTGTAATGCCCATTTTACATCCGTCTCAAATAAATGTTTATGGGCTTGAACTATTTCCTGCGATCGCTGATAATAGGCAAGAGCTTCTGATAATTTTCCTTGAGAATAATGCAATACTCCTAAATAGCGAATGAGTTTACTTTGCTCTCTTGTATTATTAATTTTTTGGTATTTTTCGATTCCTTCCTGAAAGTAGGCTTGAGAGGTTTTGTAATATTTCCATTCCATTGAAATCCAGCCCATTTCTGCTAATAATTGTGCTGTAATCGCCAAATTTTGCAGGGTTTTCGCACATTTTAGGACAATATTACCGCAGAGAAAATAATCGTTCCAGTATCCTCGTTCCCATAAGTCGGTGCTAACTTTTTCCCAGATTTCATAAAGGAGTTGCAAGGCGCGATCCTCTGCTGCTGAGGTTTGGCGATCGCCTTTTTCTCTCTCAGACAAACATAGTCTTTCGCATTGTTTCAAAATGCTATAAATATTTTTGCGTTCTTCCAGGATAGTAATATTGGTATTCATAGATTTTAAGAATTTAGATAATGTCGCCATCGAGATCGATATTAAATTTATATTTGGCAATATTTTCAATATCTTCTAAGGAAGGTTGCCAGCGATCGACTAAGTTACTGCGAATACTATTTCTCACCCAAGGATGAAGACTATAGCGCCAATTTCCCAAACAATCTTTCTGATTTTCTAGTAAGTACCAACGGCGCAATTCTGTCAAAGCTGAAGGTAAATTTGTTTCCTCCACTTTCCCCACTTGAGAGATTTCTTCTCCTAAAATTCCTGCATCCATTTGTCCCATATAGCGTAAAATATTCCGAGCCGATGGGTTAATTTGCTGCCATGCTGTATTCAGGCAAAATTTATAAAAAGTTTCTACTCGTCCTTTAGCTTGTTTAAGTTCCTCTAAAACGGGGTCAAGAGTGCGATCGTGAAGGACTCTACCGACGATAAAATGTAAGGCTAAAGGGGCACCACAAGACAGTTCGTAAATCGTGTGAAGTTGTTCGCGATCGGCTTCAAGTAGTGCAGGAATATTTTGATAGTTGGCTTCGTCTCGCAAAAGTTCGCAACACCAATGCTCTTCAAGTCCTTGGATTGGTAATAATTTCACATAAGGAGGATTAGTTTGCAGGCGACTGGTGAGGAGGGCGCGACTGGGATTTAATATTTTAGTCAGTTTAGCGAGAATACTATCTACATCGGCAGTTTCGGCATTATCGAGGATAATTAAATATTTTTCTTCGCGGAGATGCTGTCTGACGCGATCGCTGGAACAATTAAGTTGAATAGCAAGTTGATGGAGAAATTGTCGTGAGTCCAAAATATCCGAGTCTGTTTCTGCACTGATGCGATCGCCCACTAATTCTGTTTGTCTGGCTGTCACCCAAAGCACATTAGCAAAAAGATGTCGTTTTAGAGTGGCTCGGGCAATTTGTCGTGCTGCTTCAGTTTTACCATATCCCCCAGGGCCACTTAAAGAGAGAATAGAAAGTTCTTGAGGGTCTGTGAGAGCATTAAGCACTTCTTGGATGAGGAGATCGCGTCCCCAGACTTTACGACAGCGTTTATCGGGGATGTAGTTGAGTTTAGGGAGATTTTTTGGCTCTGAAGTGGGAAGGTATTCCGGTGCTGCTACATCTTGCCAGTCTAAGGCGATCGCCTGACAAATCGCTTCAAAATTATCGCGTCGGATGGGGGTTTGTCTCTGCCAAAATCGCTTCAGGGTAGTTTGAGAAACCTGCGCTTGTTCGCACCAAATCGAGGCATATTTGTCCCATTTTCTCATCTTTCTAGCGCGATCGACAATTTCCAGTCCTTCGGTAGATGCTTTAACAGATGACATAGTAGTGACTCGGCTTAGACTCGCTTTATTTTACATTATTCTCTGCCTGGATTTTTAAATATTTCCAGCAATCTGGCCAAAACTGACCCTTACTGGTGGTCTTTTGGGAGAATCGATTTGCGTCATTCTGAAAAGCAGACCTGAGATTTTTTTATGATTCGCGCTGGAGACTGCATAAAAATCCTCCAATTCTCCAGAGAAAGAAATAGGTAGTAAGGAAACTGATCATGGACGCATCTTTTTTAGACGAGACTTCGGTTTTAGGGGCTATTTCCCCCAGTCAGCTTGGCTTAGAACCCCCCAATACAATGATTCCGGCTGTAGCGCAAGATCGCCGTATCCTCAACATGGCTTTGCATAATGTCCAAGATCGGTTGCAACAATTTGCAAGTTCGACTCATGGGTTTGAACAATTAGATTTCATTTATGATATTAGCGATCGCGCAGCCGTACAGTCTCGCTTAGAGGCTTGGTCTGCGGGTAATTTCACCGATATGCCCGATATGCTAGTAGTGGATGACGCTGGGATGAAAGGTGCGATGGGGGCTTATTCTAGTGAACGCAATGAGATTTATTTAGGACAATCTTTGCTGCGATCGGATGCACTTACGGGGGTTTTAATTGAAGAATACGGTCATGCTTTAGATAAGGAATTTAATCCCGGTGGCGATACGGTAGGAGATGAAGGAGAATTATTGAGTGTTTTCCTACAGTCTGGAGGTAATATTGCTGAGGAAGAGTTAACGCGGTTGAGAACCGAAAGCGATCGCGGTGAAATTCTTTTCAATGGTGAAATAATTGCTGTAGAACAAGCTACAATTATTGGCAATTCTGGCAATAATAGCCTCTACGGAACGAATTCAAGCGACTCGATTTTTGGATATGACGGTGATGATAGTCTCTATGGCAATGGTGGTAACGATACCTTAGATGGGGGATATGGGTTCGACTATATTGATGGCGGTACCGGCACCGATACCGTAACTTATAGTTTCTACGATGGTGGTATTAATTTAGACTTGCGATCGATCTCTAATAATGTCAGTTTTCCGGGAAATTCGACTCGCAAGGAAACCGTTCGCAATGTAGAGAATGTTATCGGTAGTTCAGGCAATGATCTCTTAATTGGAAACTCTCAAAATAACACGATCTTAGGAGGTAATGGGTCGGATGATATTTATGGCGATCGTGGCAATGATAACCTCATCGGAGGTGCAGGGAATGATACCTTAGATGGATATGGTTTCCAATCTTATGAAAAAGATACTTTATCTGGAGGTTCTGGGGGCGATAAGTTCATTCTGGGAACCGCCAATCAAACCTATTACACAAAGAATGGCCACTCTGATTATGCCACGATTTTAGATTTTAATCCTTACGAAGGAGATACCATTTCATTGCAAAAGTTATCTTATGATACAAGTAACAGTAGCAATGCTTATGGCTATCGTTTATGGCAAATTGGAGCAAACACGGAAATTCGCGTGAGTAAAACCAACGATCTTGTTGCCACTTTACAAGGAATCACTGGAGTAAGTTTATTTAACGGCTTTCGTTTTGAAGGAACGCCTGCTTATACCGATTTAATCGTTCAAAATCAATCAACACCGAGTTTGGCAAAAGCTGGGGATACCATTAAACTCACCAGTTATGTCAAAAATATTGGTAATGCTACAGCCGGCTCGAGTTATCTAAAATACTATCTTTCAGATGATGCCATTCTTGATTCTGGGGATAAATATTTGGGACTGAATTATGTCGGAGGTTTAGCGTCAGGAAGTGCGAGTTATGAAGACTTTACCGTACAACTCGATAAGGGACTGTCAGGAACTAAATATCTCTTCTTCCAAGCCGATGCTTATAACTGGGTTTCGGAAAGTAACGAGTTTAATAACGTTGCTTACAAAGAGATTAAAATCACCAATCCCCAACCAGATTTAATCGTCCAAAATCAATCAACACCGAGTTTGGCAAAAGCCGGGGATACCATTAAACTCACCAGTTATGTTAAAAATATTGGTGATGCTACAGCCGGCTATAGTTACTTGAAATATTACTTGTCCGATGATACAAATCTCGATTCTGGAGACAAGTTTTTAGGCAATGATTATGTGGGGAGTCTCGCT
>NZ_JACSWA010000535.1 GCF_016888125.1 Spirulina sp. CCY15215 | reverse complement strand
AGCGAGACGACGCGGCTAGGGAGCGAGACGACGCGGCTAGGGAGCGAGACGACGCGGCTAGGGAGCGAGACGACGCGGCTAGGGAGCGAGACGACGCAGCTAGGGAGCGAGACGACGCGGCTAGGGAGCGAGACGACGCGGCTAGGGAGCGAGACGCTCCCACTACTGTATTCTCTTGCTATAGTAGTGCAGGCAAGATGCCTGCTAATGCGTAAGTCCTATTAATTTGATGCAAAATAAAACTGGGAAACTCTTAAATTTTCTCTTGGTCGTTTTTCTCTTGGTTGGTCTATTGTTTTTGGGATTATGGCGTGATATATTGCCTGCCCGTGCAGATAATACAAACTCATTGGAAGAACAAGTATTAAGTATTATTCGCGCTCATCCAGAAGCGATTATCGAGTCTGTACAAAATTATCAACGTCAGCAAGAAGCACAACAAAAGGCGATGCAAAAAGCTGTTGTACAGCAAATGCAGGTCAACCCGCAAGCCTTTATCAGAGATTCTCCTATCCAAGGGGCAGAAGATGGTCAAAATGTTCTCTTCATGTTCTCGGATTTTCAATGCCCATTTTGCTCTCTTGCCAGGGAAACAGTGAAGGAATTTATGGCAAAATATGGCGATCGCGTTACTCTTGTTTACAAAAATCTGCCTCTGAGCATTCATCCTCAAGCCTTAAATGCTGCTGTAGCGGCTTATGCTGCGGGACAACAAGGCAAGTTTTGGCAGTATTATGATGGCTTGTTTGCAAATCAAGAAGATTTAGGAGAAGAATTATATCAAGAACTTGCCGAAGATCTTAATTTAGATTTAGAGCAATTCGATCGCGATCGCAACCGTTCCCAAGCCCAAGATGCGATCGCCGAAGATATCCAACTAGCGCGATCGCTACTCATTCAAGGAACGCCCTTTTTTGCCTTCAATGGTGAAGCCTTAAGCGGTGCAGTTGATTTGAAAACATTGGAAACAGTATTTGCGAAAGAGAGTAAAGAGTAAAAATTTGGAATTCAAATTTTATTCTCCATCATTTATTCTTCCTTCACCAACACACCGCGCAGAAAAATATCAGCAATGCCTTCTGCCATTTCTTTCATAGATTCTGGCGAGGCATTGGGGTCAATAATAGTGTTGTCAGAAAAACCCGCCACTGCAAACATTCCTAAAAATACCTGGGCGACAATTTTAGGATTCATCTTACGATAAACTCCCCGTTCCATCGCCGTCTCAAAAAATGCCTCAGCTACATCGGTCATTTTATCGATAATTTCTGACTGAATGCGATCGCGCAACTCAGGATGAAATTGCGCCTCCATAAAGCATACCCGCATCAGATCGTGACTTTCGCGCATTCGTAGCATTCGTCTTCGCATGACTTGTGCAACAGCCTTATAACTTCCCATTTCACTCAACTCTGTCAGCAAATCAGTCAGAATTTCAACCCATCCTCGCGTTGCTACTTCCACCAAAATCGCCTTTTTATTGGCAAAATGACGAAATAATGTTCCTTCTGCTACATTTGCCGCCGATGCTAAATCGCGAGTGGTAGTGCCATCATAACCCTTACGCGCAAATAAGCGTTGAGCCGCTTGCAAAATGCGAGTGCGCGTACTCTCTTCTACTGGATGTTCGATGGTGGAGCGTTGATGAAAAACTGCCATAGCTTTACTGTGTAGGGGAAGGTCTTAAATTAAGACTAACGTTATTTTGCCTTTGTTGTGAGCAATTACTGAAAACCTTCACAAAAATTTCTACTGATTAATCTTTTGAGATGTCTATCGTATTTTTACCTATTCCTCTGATTATTTTACAACTTCTCACGCTATCTATCGGTATTTCGATTGAGGCGATCGTTATACACCAAAAATTAAGATTAACGCGCAAACAGAGTATAGAATTTTCAATCTCGATTAATCTTTTATCAACAATTGTCCTCTGGTTTGTCTTTTTTATATTTCAAGGTTTTGCACCAGAAAGCGAGAGGCTACATTTAATTGGTATTATCTTTTTCAATAACTTCAATGGTCTCAATCTGTGGATTCATGTTTATCCCATTCTAGCAGCAGTCTTAGTCATGATGTGTGCCTTAATTATTTTTGTAGAATTCAAGAGTTTACAACTTTTACAAGTGTTTTTAAAAAGTTCTGCCGAACAAAACAATGAAACAATCCAAAATGCTATTCCTTTGATCAATCGAATAAATACAGCAATTGTTAAAGTTGATGTTAAAACAATTGCTACGATTTTTCAAGCTAATGCTTTAAGTAGTTGTGTTGTTGCCTTATTTATCATTTTATTAAATGTATATCAGGCACAATGAAAGATATTTTTGATAAAATCTGGGGTATCTTTAAGCCTCCTCGTGCTTATTGCTGGCAAACGTTATTTTGCTTAAGTTTATTTTCAGGGGGGATGTCCGCGATCGCAAGAGGATTTCTAGGGGAAATTATTGCTATTATAGGTTATCTCCTTTTAATTATTAGTATTGCTTGGATCGGCATTGAAAACCGTTGGCAATCTACGCCTTGGATAGTAGCAGCATCAATTTGTGTATTTTGCTGGAAACTGTTTGGGATAAAGCCACAAATTCTGGTTATTTTGTTGTTTCCTCTCGCGGCATTCCTTGCTTCGCTGGCACATTTTATTACTCAAAATTTAGAGTTTAAAGTGCCTCATTCTAGCAAACGTCAAGCTGTTCTAATTTTACTAGAAACCCAAATTTTACTGGCTTGCTGGCTGCAATTCTATTTTCTCTGTAATGATTGGACTCAACAATATCCTAGTCTTCTTATCGAAGATTTTAGCGATAGTAAGTTTGTCGTAAAATTGGATACTTCTTCTTCTCAACCTCGAGTTTTTTTGATTCTTGAAGAAATGCGAAAATTGCTCGAACAACAATTTGACGATCGCCCCTGGGGGGAAGTCACAGAGCAATTAAAAGCCAGTGAAGGGGCAAGTTTTCTCCCCAATTTTCAGTCTCAAGTCTTGGAAAACTTGAATTTTCTCAAGGAAAATGACCTTTGGGAAATAGAGTCTCAATTATCTTCAATCTCATCGGAATATCAAGTGAAACTAATTGCTCAATGGCTTGGACCTCGCTCTAATAAGACTCTAGAAAATGGAAGCGATCGCCACGAAACAATTTGCGATATTCGCCAACAAGACGAACTCGCGCAAGTCATTTGCAACCTATCAAGAAATAGCAGCTTTACGGACTAAAGATAAAAACTAATTCTAGATGCCATTGTTGCTCGAGATCGCGGATAATTTTAATATGCTTAATAAACTCTCGAAAATAAAAACGTCGCTCGGTTTCTGACAAATCTAACCAAAATTGAGGAAAGGAAATCTCTTGGGCGATCGGTTTTAAATTATCGGGAGGAAGTTGAGACAGTTTTTGTTGCAATTGAGACAATTCTGTGCGGAGTTTATAGTGACGCAGATCGGCGGTTTCTGCATCGAGAATTCCTTGTTTTTGTAAGTCGGGGAGTTGCTGCATAATTGTTTCTTTTTGCGCCATTTGTGCCGCGATCGCGCCTTTAGGACTACTTCTCTCGGGGGCATTCATCCCGGCGATCGCCAAGGGTAAAATTTGACAGATTTGTGCGATAGTTTGTTCTAAAATATCTTGGTAAGGAATGGCTTTACATTTATTTTGTTCGGGACAACTAACGGGACGTAAATACAAGTATTCTTTGCTTTTTTTACGGGCAGTAACGCGGGTAATGGTATGATGAGAGTAGCATTGCCCGCATATTACCAACCCAGCCAGAGAACGCGGCGCACTGGCGCTACGAGAGGGTAAACGACTATTACGCTTTAATAAGCGATCAATTTGTGCGGCTTCTTCGCGGGATAAAATCGCTGTGTGGGTATTGGGAAGAATATCCCCGTTATGATACTTTGTATCGCCGCGATAGATGGGGTTTGTTAACCAACGACGACCGGTTGTGACGGAAATTTTTTTCCCGTATTTCTTTTCTAAGTAGCGAACGGAGCCTCGCAGGGAACTGTAAAGTAAATAATGCTCGAAAAAATCTTTAACAACTGGAGCAGTAGAACGATCTAAAATGTAACGGTCTTTTCCTCTTCGATAACCGTAAGTTGCCTTGCCAGGAGGAGGCATTACTTTGATACGATTGCGGGCATGACCTTGACGAATGCGACGACTGTATTGATTTTGCTGAATTTCTGCGAGAAGGTCGAAAAGGCGATCGCCGGATGGATCTTGTTGATTAGTCTCGAAGGAATGATAATGCTGTTCGGTGGCAATGATGCTAGTTCCTACTGCTTCAATTTGTGCCACTATTGTTGCTACGGTGTTGAGGGTATCTCCCAGTTCGTCTAAGCGACGTAACAGGAGATAATCGGGAGGATTAGTTTTGCAGTCTTGCAGGAGTTGTTGCAGTTGAGCGCGATCGCCTAAATCTCGATAGACTCGATCTATTTCTAACCCCCAAATATTAGCATCGGGGACAGATTCGATCGCAGGGTCGGCATAAATATAAGCAATAATTCTCACCAATTATCTTAAAAGGCTCATCTGAAAATGCAAGCCAGATAAAATCAAACTCCACTTTACCTAACTGTGGTAAAATGGAATCTGATTTTTAGTTTAGCGCCATTTACAATTAAGCTATTTTAAGCCAAGATTTTAAGCTAAGATTTCTAGCTAGTTTGAATCCTAGTCCTAAAAACTTTGCTTTGCTTAAAGATTAGCGATCGCCAGAGGGGGTTTTGTTGCTTTCTTTTGTGTAATTTGGGGGGCAATAGTCCTCAAACTGGGGAAAAGAAAGTGATTTTCTTCTACATACTGAGCGCCAAATAGACCCTTTTCAGCCCAAAAATAGCGGTCTGTTGTATGTTCGTTCCGTTTTACAACCAATAGTGCCGGGGGAATAATTCCTCTCGATGCAATGTATTTACGGGCTGCAGTGACGGGCTTATCCTCACCACTCTCGAGGTTAAATTGAGGCACTAGCTCCAAAATTTTACGTCCTTCTTGGCGACGGCGACTCTTGCGTTTGCGTTTTCTGGCCAAACTGCCTACCTCCTGTTCTCGAAACTAAATTTTTAAGACCCAGTTTGTAATCTTAGTTACAAAACAGTGGCTAGTATATCCGCTTTTTTTCCAAAAATCAAGGGGTTTTAGGAAAATAATAAGTTTTAGTTAATTTAAGCAAAAATCAAAAATCTAACCAAAAGTAATTTTCTGGTAATTCCCCAGTAATTCTCAAATAACTCCCATGATGATTGTTGGTGCGAGACCATTAACAAACGTCAAGTAATGAGAAAATAACTCATAGATATGCCACGGATTCTATCATTTTTTAATAAAATGTACAAGGGGTATTCAGAAGAATATTTGAGAAATGAGGGGGGAGGTGTACTCAGCCCATACCCATTGCCCCGATGTGATCGCTTATTGTTGTTGGGGTTATGATGTTTATTAGACCGAGTTCGGAATTTATTGCCCTGTGTCAAGCTCAGGTTTATCTCCTAGTCCAAGGGCTGGGGGCGACTTGGTGTGCGGTTTATCTAACGGAAAAATGGGTAGAAGGAGTTAATCCCAATCTCGTTCCTGTTGTTGTTTATCCTGATACAAGTATTGTCCGCTATTCTGAGGAGCAGCCTGGCCAATCAGAGAAGAAATGGCCAAAATCTAATCCATCATTTCCTCTCTATTTGCCTGGATCTCAGCGATCGCTGAAAGGAAGAGAAGATCAAGGCAGAGAAGATCAAATCACCGATCATGTCCTAGAAAGTGAGTTTATTACCAGGGAAGGGGAAGTTAAAGATTTTTGGGGAAAACGTCAAGTAATGTTACCGCTTCTTCATGAGGGAGAAGTTTTGGGGGTATTAGTGACCCGCAGAGACGATCGCGAATGGGAAAAACGAGAATTGACCCAAGTTGAAAATATCTTGCAAACCTTAGCCATCGCCAGATATCTCGATCGCCAGCAGGGATGGACAAAAGAACAACTTATACAACAACAGCGCAGTATTGTCGCACAACGAGATCGCTTTGACGATCTCCTGCACCAATTACGCAACCCGATGACGGCATTGCGAACCTTTGGTAAGTTGCTATTAAAGCGACTTCTACCGGAGGACAAGAATAGCGAAATTGCTGAAAATCTGATTCGAGAAAGCGATCGCCTGCAAACTCTCCTCAAGCAATTTGATGTTTATCTCGACGAGATGAGTCAAGATGCAGCAAAATCAGTTGATTTTTCGGTTCCTTCTTGGTCACAAAAATTATTACCAGAAAGTACATCTTCTTCTCTCTCTCTGCTACCGGAAGCACGTTTAAATCTGGAAACCTTTCCCCTTGCCGATATTTTAAACCCCCTGCTGCAATCGGCCTCAGCCATCGCCAGCGATCGCGGGCTAGAATTCAAGATGGATATTCCCGATGATTTGCTCCCCATTCAAGCCGATACTAATGCTTTGCGGGAAGTTTTAAACAATATCCTCGATAATGCCATCAAATATACCCCCAGAGGGGGCTATATTGCTGTAGAAGCTGGGTTAGACCATGAAAATGGACTTCTCCAAGGAGTTGCGATTCGCGACACCGGATATGGCATTCCCGAGGGCGATCGCGATCGCATTTTCGAGCGTCACTATCGGGGAATACAAGAGAAAGGTGAAATTGAAGGGACAGGTTTAGGTTTAGCCATCGTCAAGGGGTTAATTGAGCAAATGCACGGCAAGATAGAAGTATCGGATAATATGGGCGATCGCCTCCCTTTACCCGGTACTACTTTTATTCTTTGGCTACCTTTAGCGTGAACCACAGAAGATTGAATCACCAAAGATTAACCATCATTTTCATTTTCCTTGCCTTCGGGAATCTCCGTCGTGCGCGCTCCTAGTAACATATCAGATAAATTGACTCCAACGGAAGAACCCCCAGCAAATAAAGTTCCCGTTACGCCATTACTTAAACGAGTACGAACCCGTTCCAATAAATCCCCCGAAACCGGAACGTAACCGAATTTGGCGATCGCCGATTGATTTTCCGGATTGATGAGAAACTTAGCAAATTCCTTCACGGCTGGATTTGCCTCTAGTGCTTCCTCACTCACATAGAAAAACAAGGGGCGAGAGAGAGGGCTATAAGTTCCATTGTCGATGGTTTTTCGACTCGGCTCAACGCACTTACCTGCCTCATTTTCAACTGCGATAATCTTCAGGACATCTTTATTCTCCTCATAAGTCGATATCCCTAAAATCCCCAATCCTCCCTCTTCTGCGGTGGTGCTTTGTACAATGAGAGCCTCATCTGCTTGAGCATTATAATCGACACGCCCTTCTACACCCTCACCCTTGCCCAAAATCGCTTCGAGAAAATATTCCGATGTTCCCGAGTCCGAGGGAGGTGCGGAAAGTACGAGAGGAGAATCGGAAAACTCCTTCCGAATATCCTGCCAATTCTCAATCTTTCCGGATGCTTCCGTTGACCAGATTTTTTTCAATTCCTCTCGCTTGAGACAAGTCGCCCAGGTGTTCTTCGGATTAGCAACAACAGCGATCGCATCAAAAGCAAAAGGCATTTCGAGATAGCGGTGTCGTTCCTTGCGACAGACTTTCATCTCATCTTTATTGATGGGTCGTGCAGAATGAACAATATCGATTTCTCCTGCACAAAATTGCTCAAATCCCTGGGTGACTCCCGTACCACCCACACCGACTCGCACTCCTTTATTTGCCTCTTCAAAAGTTTCTGAGAGGGCTAAAGTAACGGGCAAAATTGAACTCGATCCATCGGCGATCGCCAAATAACCGCTTAAAAATGATTCTTCTTCTTCTTTCTTTTCATCTTTTTTAGGTTGAGCCGCGATGACTGATTTTGCCAGTTCCATGCGTTCTTTAACATAATCTGTGGGGGGGATTTTCCACTCTTCTTCCTTTTGAACAATAAATCCCTCCGCTTCCATTTGAATAATGGCTAAATTAACGGCCTCGAGTAACGACTCACTGTCGGGACCGCGACGCATTCCCATGCCCCAAGGAGTGGGAAAAAGGGTCGGCAATCGGCTATTGTTGTAGTCCGACCAATCTGAGTTTCGTACCAGGCCAGCAATAGCGGCTTCCTCCATTGCTCCCCCAACGCATTTTTTGTCTTTGAGGGCAGATAACATCCCTTCGGAGTTCTCAACTTCGAGGATGACCATCCCTAGTTTTTCTAATTCTCCTGCATATACTGATTTTCCCAACGTACAGACTGTTTTCTCCTTCAGATCGCTCCAGGCTTTAATCTCGCTGCTATATTTGGGGATGAGCAACCCTACTCCCGAGGAATAATAAGCCTCACTAAAGGCAATTTGCTGTTTGCGTTCCTCGGTTTGGCTCAAGCTGGTAATGAGAACATCAACTTCACCCGCATCGAGTTTTTCAATCCGTTCTTCCGTTTTTAAGGGAACGAACTCAATCAGTGCTTCTTCACCAATTAATTCTAGGGCGAGGTAACGGGCAATATCGACTTCCAATCCCGCATACTTGCTGTCTTCTCCTTCTCCTTCGGCAAAGCTAAAGGGGGGATAATCATCACTAATACCGATAATGATTTTGCCTTCTTCTTTAATGCGATCCAAGACATTTTTGGCTTCTGTGGCTCCTTCTTCCGTAGTGACCTCCCCTTGAACGGGGTTGCCAGATTGGGTTTTCGGTTTTCCACAAGCGGTAAAACTGGCGATCGCCGCCATGAGAACGATCGCTTTGAAAAGTTTAGGCATCATCATCATCAAAATATCTCCAGAGCAAGTAACAGTGTCAAATCCCGATCGCGGGAAAAGGAAAAATTTACCAAGGGTTAAGTTTTTTAGCCAAGACAGATGGTAAAACAGATCGTAAAATAAAAAAGCAACTTGTTTGCTCGACCCACTGAAACTTCCGCTCATGAATGTTTTTCAACGGTTATTTGGCGATCGCCCCAATAGTCAGCTTCCTTTATTATTACCCCAAACCCCCCAGATTTCCAGTAAAGCAAAATCTTGGTATGAGTGGGGCAGTACTCTCTACCGTTTGGGGCATTGGGAAAGGGCGATCGCCAGTTACGATCGCTCTCTTACGGTGCAGCCCGATTATGGTACAGCCTGGCAGGAGAAGGGTTTAGCTTTGGCACAATTAGAGCGCTACGACGAGGCGATCGCGGCTTGGGACAAAGCCAATCAATTTCAGGCAAGCTCTCCCCAAGCATGGTACGAACGAGGGGAGGTTTTAGCCCAGGCCAATCGCAGCGAAGAAGCCTTAGAAAGTTACGACAAAGCCCTAGAAATGCGCCCTGGAGATGAGATGGGGTGGTTGCGAAAGGGAGATTTACTCTGTCAGCTTCAGCGCTACGAAGAAGCCTTGGAGAGTTACGACAAAGCCCTGGAAATTAAGGAAGATTGGCCAATGGGTTGGAGCAAGCGCGGAGTCGTTTTGCTTCACTTGAACCGCACAGAAGAAGCCTTAAAAAGCTACGATCGCGTCATCGCTGTTGATGAAAGCGCACCGGAAAGTTGGCGCAACCGAGGTTGGTTGCTCTCCCAAATGGGACGTTATCAGGAGGCTCTACAAAGTTACGATCGCGCCCTCGATCTCCAGCAAAATTCTGCTTCTCTCTGGCAAGATCGCGGAGAAGTTCTTTCTTTGATGCAGCGTTATGGGGAGGCGATCGCGGCTTACGATCGCGCTTTGAGCTTACAACCCCAAAATGACCAAAGTTTGCTCAAAAAAGGCGATGCACTGGTACAGGTGAAGCGCTACAAGGAGGCGATCGCCATTTACGACGGTCTTCTTGACTTCAAACCCAATAATGAGGAAGCCTGGGGAGGAAAAGGAACTGCCCTGAATGGATTAGAACAATACGACGAGGCGATCGCCGCTTGCGATCGAGCCCTCAGTTTGAATCCCCAAGATTGGGAAATTTGGTTGCAACGCAGTAATGCGGCCTTTCATTCCCCTGGAGCGATCGCCAGCTTACCCGTCGAGATCGCGCCTTATCCCAGCAATTCCGACCTGCACAAACCGGGGTATCCAGGCGCTAGGGCTGCCCTAGAAGAGGGCTTAAAACACTGCGATCGCGCTGGAAATCCTGAAGGTTGGGGGGAACTGCAACGGGCGATCGGGCATTTACATATCGAACGAGGCAATCAAACCAAAGACCCTTTAGGGGACTGGTGTAATGCTATTCTGCGCTACAATGATGCCCTCTCGGTTCTCACCCCAGAGACATTTCCCGAGGCACACCGCGCCACCCTCAAGGATTTTATCGAAGTCTGTCGCGCTTTGAGCGAAAGCGATGCCGCTAAGAAATTATTAGGAGACAATGCCTATTTACTCGATCGCTTACTGGATCCTGTCCCTTTAGGGGAACAAACCAGCACCCTTTCCCAGCAACTGGCGATGGCGGTGCAAGGGCAGTTTAGTGAAAAAGAAAAAGCAGGAGGAAGCAAAATTCTAGAAAAGCGCGATCGCGTCCATCTCGAACCAGAAAAGGGGGATACTGAAGTTGGCGATACTGAAGTTAGCGATACTGAGGTTGGCGATACTGAAGTTGGCGATACTGAAGTTGGCGATACTAACTTAGCCGAAATTTCACCCATTGATGAAACCCTTGAAGCTCAAATTTTATCCCCCAAAGAATCGCAATTTGACGGGGGGAATAAATATATTTTTTACATTGCCCTGGGACTGGGAACCGTGAGTTTGTGTTTGGGAATTGTCGGCAGTCTCTTATTTTGGAGCGAACGTCGGGATAAACTCAACGAAGGGCAACTCAATGCCAAGCGAGAGGCGCTCTGGGCTTCTTTTGAAATCGAACAAGAATTGCGTCTCGCCCAAAAAAATGCCCTCGATCTGTCGAATTTATTCTCTTCAGGTCAACTTGGAGATGCTAGCATTCCGGAACTTTTACAACAGAACTTGAAAAAAATTCCCAATCTTGCCCGTTTAGGGGTAGCGTATCAACCTTTTGCCTATTCTCCCGATCTCCGGCTCCATGCTCCAATAGCGATACATGTTGAAGATGAGGTGAAGTTTCTGGAGGGGGAAAAATTAGATTTTAACTATATTCTCCCGCAATATCCGTGGTATCGAGAAACTCTCAATGAAGGACCCAATTGGGGAGAGCCTTATGCAGGTCCGGAAGAAACCCCTTTAAGCGAACTGGCGATCGGATTTTATACGCCTTTCTCGAGAATTGTCGCCGGACAAGCGACACCTCGGGGGGTTATTTTTGCTGAATATTCCCTCAATCAACTTAAGGCTGTTGTTAATAATCTCGATATTGGCAAAACAGGTTATGGTTTTTTAGTCTCAGATAGTGGCGTTTTTCTCTCTCATCCCAATGGCGATCTCATTGATGGAAAAACCAATCTTCTCGATCTCGCTCGCGCTCAAGATAATCCTGAATTTTTAGCTTTAGTTGAAAAAGGATTGAAAGGGGAACAAGTTGAGGGGAATTTTACCGATGAAATTACGGGACAGCGAGCCTGGTTGCTGCTTCAACCTATCTCTTTGAATGGTTGGGCAGTTGGGGTAGTTTTTCTAGAAGAAGAATTACTTCCAGATAGCAATACTGTGCGGCAAAAAACGATTGGCATTGCCTTAGCATTTGCTATTTTCCTGATCTTGGGTTCTGTTGTTTTCTTGCGCGTTGATAAAGGAGAAAAGAAGAATTTATGGGCATCTTCTATTTTTGCGAGTGTAATTTTAATTGCGAAAATTGGTCTGGTGTGGAATTTGGCTCTGGCTAATCGTAATTATGTTTCCTCTCGCAATTTGTTACTCTCCCAAACGGAGGTAACAAAAGCTGTTGCTGAACCGATTAAAACGGCGATACAAGCAGGTAAAGATGCTCCCGTACAAATTCCCACAGGGATATTCTTACAGTCTATTGATTTTCGCAGTGCGAACGAAGTATTTGTCACGGGTTATATTTGGCAAAAATATAGTAAGGATATCGATCCAAATATCGCTAGGGGCTTTATTTTTCCCGATGCAGTTGATTCTAATGATGTTGAAATACGAGAGGAATATCGTTACGAGCAAGATGACAAAGAGATAATCGGCTGGTATTTTGAAACCAGTTTACGCCAAAACTTTCAGTTTAATAGCTATCCTTTTGATAGTAAAGATATTACCCTACGGCTCTGGCCGAGTGAATGGAATGAAACGGTTATTTTAACCCCCGATCTAGCAAGTTATGAGGTGATAAATCCGCGCTCGACACCGGGTTTAGATACGGATTTGGATTTAGTAGGCTGGAACATTCAAGACAGTTTCTTTGAGTATCGCCTACGCACGTATAATTCCAATTTCGGTTACGATGGAGTCAATATTGGGGTAGGAATTCCAGAACTTTATTTCACGGTAGTAGCGAAACGAGCATTTATCGGTCCTTTTGTGTCTAAAATTGGTCCTCAGTTTGTCGTGATTTCTTTGCTTTTTGCGATGTTACTTATTTCCGATCGCGACAAAGCAATGGAAATTTTGGCAGCTTGTGCGGGTTTCATTTTCATCGTCATCTTAGATCAAATTTCAGTTCGGGACCAAATAGTTAGTAAAGGATTGATTTATTTTGAGTATTTTTACTTGATTATCTATCTATTCATTTTCCTTGTTTCTATCAATGCAATTCTCTTGTTGGTAAAACCAGATTTTGCTTTAATTCGCTATCAAGATAACCTTGTCTCGAAGGTGTCTTTCTGGCCCTCTTTATTGGGTTTGTTATTACTGGTGACAATCTTTGTTTTTTATTAAAAACGAGTAGCGACGTTGCAGGCAACGTCGCTACAGGATTTCAGGCTTTTAAAATCTCGTTATCCAGAGAGAAATCAATCTCTTTTTTGTTGCGTCCTGATATTAAATAATCTTTGTTAAAAGAGTCTTTTAAGCCAGCAACAAGATCGAATTCGGGTTGCCAATTTAATTCTGTTTTCGCTTTGTGAATATCAGTAAAGAAATGCTGTACTCGTAAAGGGAAAGCCTTGCGTTTGCCAAAGTCAAATTGCTTCGGATCGAAATGAACTAATTTAATTTCATCGGTTGACTTTCCGGTTGCTTCTGTACAAGCTAAAGCTAATCCTTTCAAGGTAATATAGCGATCGCCGGAAATATTATAAATTTGTCCTTTTGCTTTGTCATTACCTAAAATAGCAGCCATTGCTGTTGCTAAATCTTTGATATGACCCAATTGTGTAATTGCTAAACCATCTCCTGGAATAGGAATGGGTCGATCGCGGACAATGCGATCGAAAAACCACGCTTCAACATCATTATAATTGCTGGGACCATAAATATAAACCGGACGCACAGAAGTCCAAGGGAGTCCTATTTGTTTGAGATAACTTTCTGTTTCATGTTTCCCTTTGTGACGACTTTGAGGATCGACGGGATCCCCTTCAATATGAGGCATTTGTTGGGATTTTAAATAGACTCCAGCAGAACTAACATAAACAAAATGCTCGACTTTATCTTTAAATAATTCAACAAGGGGTTTTGTATCGCTTAATTCTCGCCCATTATTGTCAAAAATAGCATCAAAATGCTCATTTTTGAGTTTATCTTTTAGCTCATTGGTGTTTTGGCGATCGCCATGAATTTGTGTAATTCCTTCTACTGGTGCAGGTTTACTGCCTCGGTTGAATAATACCACTTCATGACCGCGATCGACCAGAATTTTTGTTAAAGCTACGCCAATAAAACGAGTTCCACCCATGATTAAAATTCGCATTTTCTCTCCTTTTTTTTAGTTGTGCAGCTACTATTAACTCAATTTGCTAGTTTTTATAACTAGCAACTCAGGTTATTACTATCTATTACCCATTAAAGCAGAGATCGACATCAGTACCGAAAGTTCGATCGCGATCGCCATATTGGGTGCATCTCAAATTTGTAAATCTATGATAGCGATCGGCATCTATTTAAGAGTTTAGTGGTAATAGAGAACCAATTTATCCTTCATTTTTTGGCTAATTCCAGTCCCAATAATGTTGCCATCAAGCCCATAAAAACACTTAATGTTAAATATAATATCAGATCGAAGTAGGCTTTCTCTTTGTAAGAGAGACTTTGCTCGTAAATAAAAGAAGAAAAGGTAGTAAAACCCCCACAAAAACCCGTTAAAAATAATAAACTCCAACCCTGAGATAAGCGATAGCGTTCAATGATTCCTACAAAAAAACCAATTAAAAAACAGCCGATAATGTTAACAGCAAATGTTCCTAGAGGCAAATTACTTTGCCAGCGATCGCCGATCCAAGTTCCAACTAGATATCGACTGATACTTCCCAGTCCACCAGAAAAGAAAATAATCAGAAGGTTTTGCATTGAATGACCTCATAACAATACAATAATCAGTTTTCCCAACGCTCGATTTCTTGCCATATTATTAGCCTTAAAATTCACCAGCATCGTCAACTATTGGCAAAAATTGGGGAGATAATATTTGTGTTAAGTCATAAGGACAAGTTGCAGGGAAGGAGGATAAACCTGTTTCTTTTTCTGCACTGACGATCGCAAGGGGATAAATCTTTTCTTTCACGTCGTCTAGGCTATACTTAAGACTGGGATTTTCTGCTAAGAGTGTTTCTAAGCGAAGGCGTTGCTCTTTAATCGTTAATTGCCAACTCCTAGAACGTAAATTCGGTTGAAATTGCCATTTTAATAGGTGCATAATGAGAACTTCTAATCTACTGCCTAATTCTCTTTTTTCAGAACGCCCCATGTCTTCAATTTCTTCAGTAATATGATGCCAATCTATGCGATCGAAATCTCTGTTTTTTAAGAGTTGAGCCTGTTGTTGCGTCCAGCCATAAAAATCTGTTTCATAAGCGATCGGATTCATTATTTTCACCAATTATTAGCAAACTATTGGAAGATTATACAACGTAAAAAGCGAGTTAGGTCAAGGCAGTACATTTTTCTTTACTTTACCCGTTCATAATATTCAACCTACCAACCGCGATCGCTTGCATTCTTTAAAGGAAGAGAGACAATTTTAGGAGCAATTGTTATTGGGAGTAATGAGAATAACTATTAAGGTGGGGAAGATGGACGCAAGAGACGAAAAAGACTCTCGCTCCATGCTATCCCAAATGGGGTTGCAGAGCGTTCTTTAATTCGTTATATTGGCTAATGAGGTTTCTGACAGAGATGCTCAATGAAACCCCATTCTGCTCTTCTTTTCAAGTCTTTTGTCCTGTATTGAGTAAAAAAGTAGCTATCTCAACTCAAAGAAAAATAAAGAAAAATCATGGTTGATTCTAACTCCTACATTTTGGGTATTAATTGCGTCTATCACGAATCCTCAGCCTGTTTGCTCAAAGATGGTCAAATTATCGCCGCAGTTGAAGAAGAGCGGTTTACTCGAGTCAAACACGCAAAGCTGGCCAGTGTTGATAATCCAGATATATTGCCGGTTAATGCTATCTCATTTTGCTTAAAGGAGGCTGATATAACATGGAATGACATTAATTTCATTGGCTATTCCTTCGAGCCGAAAAAATGGGCTACACAACTGGATAAATCAGCCACGATACCAGGAGAGAGAAAAGAAGGATGGGGAACCATTGAAGGAGAAGAAATCTTCGAGGGCAAACTCAAAGATATTCCCTACAAATTGAGCCAGTTAGCTCAGGAAGATATTGCAGATAAGTTTTTGTGGCTTCCTCACCATTTATGTCACGCAGGAAGTGCTTATTTTGTTTCTCCTTATTCAGAAGCTGCTGTTTTAGTGGTGGATGGTATTGGTGAAGTAGAATCAACGACACTCTACCGAGGAAAAGACAATATTCTCTCGGAGATCGAAGCGATCGCTTGCTATCCAGATAGTCTCGGCACTCTCTGGGAAACCATATCTGTCCTAATGGGTTTTAGCAAATATGATGCAACTAAAGTTATGGGATTAGCTGCCTATGGCAAAGAAGATCAAGAATATTTAGAAATGTTCAAAACATTTGTTAAGGTTCAAGGGCCAATATTTACAATCGATCCGGAAGTTTTACAAGATAATGACTTTACCGACGATTGCAGCGAATTGGAAAATCTCTTCGGTTTACAGAAGCGAAAACTCAATGAGAAACTCGAACAAAAACACGCAGATATTGCTTTAGCGTTACAAAATCTAACGGACATAATTCTCTTAAATATTGCCAACTATCTCTACGATCGCGTCCAGAGTCCCAATCTTTGTCTGGCAGGTGGTGTTGCTTTAAATTGTGTTTCCAACCAGATATTACAAGAGAAAAGTCCTTTTAAAAATCTCTATATTCAACCGGCTGCCCACGATGCAGGAACGGCAATTGGAGCAGCTTATTGTATTTGGAATCAAACTTTAAGGAAACCGCGATCGTACATAATGAAAACCCCCTATTTGGGTCCGGACTATTCTTCAGAAGAAATTCAAACTGTTCTCGATCGCAATCAGCTTCAATATTCCCAAGTTGACAATATAGAAGAGATGACTGCTAAATTAATCTCTGAAGGCAATGTAATCGGCTGGTTTCAAGGAAAGATGGAAATTGGTCCTCGTGCCTTGGGAAATCGGAGTTTAGTGGCAGATCCAAGAAATCCGAATATGAGGGAAATAATGAATCAAAAGGTGAAGCATCGGGAAGATTTTCGACCTTTTGCCCCTTCTGTATTGGAGGAATATGCTCAGGATTGGTTTAAACTTCCGGGAGATTCTTTAGCTCTAGGTTTCATGTTATTTGCTTGTAGTGCTATAGAAGACAAACAAAGTTTAATTCCTGCTATCCTGCACGTGGATGGAACGAGCCGAGTTCAAGTAGTGAATCAACAACTCAATCCCAAATATCACCGATTAATCCAAGCATTTTATCAAATAACGGGCGTTCCTTTAGTTTTAAATACTTCGTTTAATGACACGGAACCTATTGTTTGTAGCCCAGAAGATGCAGTTAAGACTTTTCTCAAAACTAAGATTGATTATCTCGCAATTGGCGATTTTTTAGTTAGGAAGTAATTCTAAATTTGCTGAAGCCTAGATTTGACGGCAATCGCGAGAACCTGCGATCGGTAATTACCTCCAATTTAACTCAAGTTAAATTGGCAGTAATTATATTTTTGTTCAGTTAACTTAAACAAGGTTTAAGTTGATATTCAGGGACAGGAATTTCCCAATATTGTTCGTAGATCTTTTGAGAAGATTTAACCTCAATATTCTTTAAACCCTTTTCGTAGTGAATGACGCAAAGGTGAATATGAGTGATACTATCCTCTTTTGCCTTTTGCCGTAAACCATCGATCTGTTCTATCGTGCCTATCTTCAAGTTAGCGAGATCGTCCATAACCTCATCAAAAGTCAGAACATAAGGATTAAGCAAAACGGTGGTTGTGCCGGACAAATACTTTTGAATCAAATCTAACAAAAGAGTAGGTTTTTCTTGGTTTCCCGGTGCAGCAGTGACAATTTGGGCATGACCATCTTCTTTTAAATATTCATCCAAACGAGCAAAAATTTTGTCGAGAAAGTCGAGTCCATAAGGTCCAGCAGCTGAGTGATAGAAGTAATCCATCCCAGGGGGGGTCGGCTCAAAAGGAGGATTCGAGATAATATAATCAAACTGTCGTTCTTGTACTGGTTGCCAAATCTTTTCTTGACCGTCGAGAACTGTAATTTTATCTTCCACTCCATTGAGGATAAAATTAAAGCCAGCAAAGTTTTTGGCCCTAGGGTTAATCTCCAGTGCTGTTACGCTTTTAGCTCCCTTAGAAATAGCAGCAATTGACAAGACTCCCGATCCCAAACCAATCTCCAATACCTCAGCATTTTGCATTTTATCCTGCCTGAGTTCATCAAGAAAAAATTGCTGTTCGGCAAAAATGGGGAAGACTTGATCGAGTGCTTGATAATCCAATCGATCGGTCAATATGAGAAAATTGTCGATGAGATTGAGACGTTTATCCTCTAGGGCAGATTGAAGAAGTTTAAGGGCATCCATTGCGATCGCAAGTCTAAGTAAATTGGCTAACAAGGTTTTAATCAATAGTATCAGGTTCTTTGATAAGAAGCAGTAATCGCTGATAAAAACGGATGCCAAGAAAAATAGTGGCCATTGTCCATCCTAATGTGAGTCCCCACCAAAAACCATAGATTCCTCTTCCCAGGATAAACCCAAGGATATAGGCACTAACTGCACCAATTACCCAGTAGGACAACAGATTAATAAACATGGGAATGCGCGTATCTTTTAAACCCAATAAAATTCCATTGGCGATTAAATTAAGACTGAAAACGAATTGAAAAACCGCAGTCACGGGTAAGAGCAAACGAGCGATCGCCACGGTTTCGAGATTGGCTGGATCGTTCAAATCTAAATAAATCCAGATGAAGCGATCGGGAAAGAATCCCAATCCTAAACTGGCTAAACCTGAAACCAAGATGGCGATCGCTACCCCAATTCCCACAACGCGAGGAATATTGTCCCACTTTTTTTCTCCGGAACTTTGGCTCACTCGTATGGTTAAAGCATAGCTCAGTCCAACGGGGATGAGGAATAAGATTTCATTAGTCTGAAAGGCAATTTCATTCGCTGAAAGGGTTGCTGCACCTAAATATCCCATTAATAATGTCGTCACTGTGGGCAATCCTAAATCGGCTGCATTTTGTAAAGATACAGGCCAACCGATTTGTAGGATTTCCCCGAATAACTGGCGATCGAAGTGCAGAATCTCACTAAAAATTCGGTAGTCTCGCAGTTGATATCTAATGATGGCGATCGCCGCGATCGCCATCAACCAAAAGACGATGGTACTAGCCCAACCCACTCCAGCAATTCCCAGGGTAGGTAAACCCCAACTACCAAAAATCAGTCCATAATCGGCAATTCCATTCACAATTGCACCACAGAACATAATTGTCGTCACGATCTTGGGTATATTAAGAGCGCTTGCCACTTGTTCCATAATGTAGAGACTCAAGATCGCCGGAATGCTCCAGACAATAGCGTGAAAATAGATTTGTGCCAAAGCAACAATTGCTGCTTTTTGACCGATCCAGAGAAGCAGAGTAGGAGCGTACCACAACAGGAGCATAATGGGCAAACAGAGAAATCCCGCCAGCCAAAATCCTTGGGCAACAATGCGAGGAATTTTCTCAACATCCTTAGCGCCAAAAGCCTCTGCTACAAAGACATTGAGCGATCGTATCAGTCCGTAACAAGTAAATGTTAAAGTATAAAACGAAATCGCACCTAAAGCACCAGCCGCCAGAATTTGACTACCCAGCATCCCCATCATGATAGTATCGACGGTGCTGATGCTGGCCTGAATCAGTTGACTGGCTGAAAGAGGTATCGCTAAATTCAAAAGAAGGCGCAGTTCAGAAAACAGTTTAGATTGCCACAAATCTGATGACAAAAAAGTGTTTTGCATGAGAAATATTGAAAAATCCTGAAGATATATGAGTTTAAGTGAGACTAAAATGTAATTTTCAATCCCAGCAAATGAAGGGGTGGGTTCGGGATAGTACCATATTGAGCATCTCTGTCAGAAACCCCATGAACCAATATACCGAATTAAAGAACGCTTTTTGTTCTGTACTTAGCTTCTGGAGTTATTTTTTGGATTGCTTGATGTTTGCGATCGCAAAATCGTAATTTGCACTATTCTGTTATTGACATTGACCTGTAGTTCCTGTTACTTTCAAAATGTAAATTCAAGACAAGAAAAAAATATTTATGTTACTTGTTTATACCACTCTAGGATCTAGTAGTATTCACGGAATTGGACTTTTTGCAGCACAATTCATTCCTAAAGGAACATTTACATGGCGCTATAATCCTGATTTTGATATCGCCTACAGCACTGAGGAGATTGATAGAATGTCTCTGCCTGCTAAAGAGCAAGTTCTTAAGTATGCTTACTATGACCAAGATTTGCAAAAACATATTCTCTGCTTTGATGACCAGCGATTTATTAATCACTCATCCAATGATCCTAACATTCTTTCCACTCCAAGAGAGGATATAGCGGCACGCGATATCCAAGAAGGAGAAGAACTTTTGTCTGATTACAATTGCTTTGATAATACCTATTTTGAACGCTTGGGCTTGAAGACTCTATTAAATTAAAGATTGACGGTTTTTCAGGAGTTCAAAATAAACTCTTTTGCCAAGATAAAACCATGATGTTATCTTTAAAAGGTTAAGAGTTCCGTTAAACAAAAAGGTGAAGAAGTTGGTGCAGATTTATATATGACGAAGCCTTTCGATCCCGAGGAAGTCTTAGAAAAAGCGATCGCCATCTTAAATTTAAAGTTTTAAGGAGTTATAAGCAGTATAATATTTACATAAGTTTCTTTTTAGGGTATTTATGTCTAAAGTATTGCAAAAAATTCTTAAAGTTAAGACAACAGGAAAATCCTTTCATAACATCACATATCCAATCCAAGATTTAGTTTCTGAATCTGGGGTAAAAATTGGTTTATGTACAATTTTTGTTCGTCATACTTCTGCCAGTTTAGTGATTCAAGAAAATGCCGATCCCGACGTTCTCAAAGACTTAGCCAACTTTTTTAGCCAACTTGTTCCCGAAGATGGGAAAAGTTATATTCACAATGCAGAAGGTGATGACGATATGCCTGCTCACATTCGTTCTGCTTTGACACGAACCTCGGAACAAATTCCTATTTCGGAAGGAAAATTAGTTTTAGGAACTTGGCAAGGAATTTATCTTTGGGAACATCGCCAAAATCCTCATCATCGTCAAATTGTCATTCACGTGAGTGGAAATTAAATTGATTAACGTATTAATGAATTATCTCAAGTTATACATTTAGATGGGAGGAATTCATCTATAATTTAAGTCTAGATGAAATTGCGATCGCCGATTAGACTTCATCTATTGCCCATATTGGGAAGAAATAACACCCATGTATGACTCCGATCGCGAAGATCCCGATATGTCTCTTCGCTACCTTTCTCAATCAGGAACTGTTGACCTCCGCCATCCCGCACGAAATTTAACTCGCGGAATTAGCATCGGATGGCTGCGTGTTTGTGTGTTTATGCTCCTTGATGCGGGATTAGTTTCTCTGGGATGGTTTCTCGCCAAACGAGTCGGTAAAGCCGTTCAGTGGTTGAAAACAGTTGATTCTTTTGCTCTCCTACAACGCAATCCAGAACAAACGGGATTTTTGCTTCCTATTTTGGTTATTACATTAGGAATGATTGCCGCAGCCGGTCTTTATGGAGAGCGATCGAGCCGTCGCCGCTATTTAAGTCTAGTTACTTGTTTGACATTATCTCAATGTCTTTTAGTTGCGTTAACATTTCTTTATCAACCCGGTATTATTTTTTCCCGTTCGACATTTTTATTAGCTTGGTTTTTTACATTAACTTTTGTTCTTACGGGACGTTTGCTTGCAGAAACACTGATTATGACATTGCGACGGGGAGGTACGGTTACTCGTCCCATTGCTCTTATGGGTTATCCCGATGATATGGAAAAAATCAAGCTAATGTTGCAATTGTCAAGTCAAAAAGAATTTGAAATTATCGAATCTATCGATCTGAGCAATTCGGAAACTTACGATCTCTGGTATGAAACTTTAGATCACCTTTACTTCCGAGGAGTTGGAGAAATTTTTATTTGTTCTTGGAAGTCTATTCCCAATCCTTTAGACTGTTATTGGAGTGTTAAATCGGCGGGTTTAAATTTACGCATTGTCCCGATTGATTTAGAAATTCCCAATCAATATCCGAGGATTGAGTTAATTGGTAAAATGCCAACTATTCGTTTTTCTGCTCCCGCTTTAGTGGGGGGAGATTTCTGGCTCAAACGCGGTTTCGATCTCATCGCATCGGTGTTAATTCTTTTATTGGCAAGTCCTCTCTATATTCTGATTATTATCTTAATTAAATTGGATTCTTCAGGTCCAATTTTTTATAAACAGCAGCGTGTCGGTTTGCGCGGGAAACCTTTTAAAGTGTGGAAATTCCGCACAATGGTCAATAATGCAGATCGATTACAGAAAGAATTAGAAAAAGAAAATGTCACTAAAGATGGTGTACTATTCAAAATCAAGGACGATCCTCGCATTACTAAAGTCGGCAGATTTCTCCGTCTCTATAGCTTAGATGAAATTCCTCAAGTCATTAATGTTTTGCTGGGAAATATGAGTTTGGTGGGTCCGCGTCCTCTCCCTCTCAGAGATGTCAAACGATTTGAGGAACATCATCACTTACGTCACAATGTTATGCCTGGAATTACAGGATTGTGGCAGGTTTCTGGGCGATCGGATATTACCGATTTTGAAGATGCTTTTAAATTAGATATTGCCTATATTGAAAACTGGTCTCTCGCTCTTGATTTTCAAATTCTCTTAAAAACAATTAAAGTTGTTCTTGGCAAAGAAGGAGCTTATTAGTTGATAGTTGATAGTTGATAGCTGGGAAAAGAAGGTTTCAGTGGTGTATAATACACTTGTCTAATTGCTATAGGAGATATGACTTGGCAGCGATCGATGACCCAGACCCCCAGAGTATCTCGAAGATCCCGAAGCTGAGTTATCGAGTTGGGATGATGACATTTGGGCAAACAGCGAGGCAGAGGCTCTCGAAATTTGCCGTAATATTGGAAAAACTCGGCAATGTCGGCTAATGTCGGTACGTCCCCTCAGTCGCCTCAAAAGCGCTGGCGTTGCACGTTTCGTTCTTATGAATAGAGGAAGTATGAACAAGAAAAAACCATTCATCGGATTGAATCGCTACGAGATTGGCTGGCCTCCGGTGGGTTATGCCTACTTGTATTTGGATTTTGAAATGCTGGAAAATATGACCCCTCAAGAGGCACTCGAAAAAGTAGAAGCGATTGGGTATCAGCCCAGTTTGAGATTTTTGGAGAAAACAACAGGTCTGGCAACCTGCGCGTTATTGAAGGTTGTCAAAATGGAGGACGAAACTTGTCCTGACAGTCCTTTTGAGGATATTATCGAGGCTCTCTTTGAGACGTTTGGTAATGCCGTGCGATCGCCTTCGGGTCGTCCGAGAGCCTACTACACCCAACAAGGAATCGATCCGGATTATCAAGATGCCCAACTGCGAGAACCTCAACTGGTTGGATCAGTGTAGGCAAATAGCAAAATCCTGTTGGAAAGATTAGTACAAAAGTACCTAACCCAAAAAAATAAGATCGCCCTGAGAAGAATATCCCAAGGACTTTTTTTGCTACCTTATTCCTGAAAAGGTCAGAATGCTTCTAATCGTTGATTTGTGTAACATATTTATTTTTTTTTGTGCTACACTATAAACAATCCATTCAATCTAAGTCAAGTTATGAAGCTCGCGTCTATATTTATTCGTTTTTACAAGTCATTTAACTTTGACTATATCAGAAAGAACAATCTAAAAGTGACGGATCACAAACCTTGGGAGATGATTGGTGAAATGTGGTATCCCTATGTTCAAATTGTTATAGATCCCAAGGTAACAACAGTCGTTGGTGCAAATGAATCAGGAAAATCCCATCTTTTAAGTGCTATTGAAAAGGCAATTTCTGGAGAACACATTAAACGACAAGATTTTTGCCGTTATTCACAGTTTTTTACCGTTCGAGAAGGAAAACTTAAATTTCCAGATTTTGGTTCTGAATGGTCTAATCTTTCTCAAGAAGAAGAAAAAAACATTCGCTCGATTGCAAAAATCCCAGAAGAGATCGCGTTTGATCGTTTCTTTCTTTTTCGAGGTAATAAAGATAACTTAAAAATCTATTTATTAGGTAAAAATAAAAAATATAACGGATATGATCTCAGTCAAAAAAATACAAATATATCAAATATTTTGCCACATCCTTTTATAATTTATTCTGATATTGCACTACCACAAAGTGTTCCAATCAGACAAATCATAAAATGTCACAAACAAAAAGCTAATGGAACAAAATGGGAATTTTTGGAGCGCTCTCAAAAATTAAAAATAAACAACTTGCTTGAGACATTGAGTAAAGACTTTGGTGCTACTCTAAAATCTAATGGTGCAACAACCTTAAATAATCAACCTCTCAATAAATTAATCCTATCTCTAGTTACCGCATTTGAAGAAGATTATGGAATGAATCCAAAAGACATCGATAAACGGAAAAAAGAATTTGAATTGGCTTATAAACTGATTTGCCAAGTTGCTCAAATTGATGCTGAAACTTTAGAAGAGTTAGCGACAGCTTTAACAGAAGGAAATGAAGGATATGTACAAGGATTACTTGCGAAAGTTAACGCACAACTTTCTGATAGTTTAAATTTCCCGAGTTGGTGGGTTCAAGATCGAGATTTTCGATTATGTGTTTCAGCCAGAGATCACGATCTAGTCTTTACAATCAGGGATCGCACTGGAACAGAGTATTCTTTTGCCGAGAGAAGTAGTGGGTTAAAATATTTTTTGAGTTACTACATCCAATATCGCGCTCACCAACCGCATCAAACAACTTCTGAAATCCTATTAATGGATGAACCTGATACTTATTTATCGAGTCAAGCGCAACAAGATCTACTGAAAATCTTTGAAGCCTTTGCAAACGGTGAAGATGAAAAACCGCCGGTTCAAGTTGTTTATGTTACTCATTCTCCTTTTTTGATTGATAAAAATCACTCTCAGCGAATTCGGGTTCTTGAGAAAAGTAAAGAAGGAACTCGAGTAGTTAAAGATGCCGCTAAAAACCACTATGAACCCTTAAGGTCTGCTTTTGGTGCATTTGTAGGAGAAACTGCATTTATTGGAAACTGTAATTTAATCGTTGAAGGTAACTCCGATCAGATTTTAATAGCAGGAGCAGCGACATATTTACGTTCTCTTAATAATGTATCTGAACTAGAAAACTTGGATTTAAATCATGTCACCATTGTTCCAGTAGGTGGAGCGTCTCATGTTCCGTATTTGGTTTATTTAGCTCGAGGTCGAGACGTTGAACAACCTCCTGTTGTTGTATTGCTTGATAGTGATAAGAGTGGCAATGATGCGAAAAAAGATTTGAAAAAAGGAGGATTTCTGAAAAAGAAGGAGTTGTTGAAAGAGAAATTTGTTCTTCAAATAGGTGATTTAGCAAAAGATAAGCAATTGAAACTTCCCGAAGAAATCAAAGATTTTAAACTTATAGAAATCGAAGATTTAATTCCAGTACCTATTTGTGTAGAAGCTGCTAAACTATACGCCAGAGAGGATTGCAAAGCTGATTCAGATTTTATCGATAAAATAACTGAACACAATGTCCTCAGCTATTTGAATAATGGGAAACAAATATTTGATGGAATTCAAAATTGTTTTCGAGACCTTTCTGAAGGAGAATTTCATATTCAAAAAGTTGGATTTGCTCGAAATGTTGTTGGTGCGCTCAACAAATTCTCAAAACAAAAAAGCGATCAAAATAACTTAGCAGATGCAATTCAAAATTTTGAAATTAACTTTAAAATATTATTCCGACGGATTGATGAAATGCGACGAAATGCGGAAAGAGAGGAGAGTAATGAAAAGTTTTCACAAAAAATGGAACGTAGAAAAAATCAGTTTTTAAACGATCACCCCGTATCGGCAAATCGTGAGGATGCGATAGTCTTTCTTGATGATTTAGACTCTATGTTGGATGATAGTAGTCCCAAAAGCGATGAGATTAGACACTCGCTGCAAAATCTTAAACGTGATTATAAGCTCGACACTGAAATGGTGAAACCTGTCGATAATTACCCACAGTTTCGGGAAGCATTGGATCGTATTAAGTATGCTGGAAAAATAGCAAGTCAAGAGAATGATGGATAAAACCTAGCCTGATGCGATCCTGCTGTTGACATTAGTTGATTGAGAATAGTTCATTAAAATTAGCCGTAGTGCATTTCTTGGGTTGGGGGAGTGGCGGTATTGGGGTCAAATTTGCGGAGTTTGAAGATTTGCAGCCCGAGTAGCCAGAGATAGTGAGGATTAAGTAAAATGTATCGTTTCCACAGGCGTTGAGGTTCTTGGATGAGGCGGAAAAACCATTCCATGCCAATGTTTTGCAGGAATTTGGGGGCTTGGGGTAAGAGTCCGGCATGAAAGTCAAAGGCGGCACCAACGGCAAGTAAGGGCATTGATAAAGCGTCGCGGTATTCATAGACCCAAACTTCTTGCCGGGGACATCCTAAACCGACAAAGGTAATGTCCGCACCGCTTTCCTGAATTTGTCGGACGATCTCTTGTTTTTCCTCGGGGGTGGTTTGTCGGAAGCGGGAGGGCTGCATTCCTGCAATTTTTAATTTAGGGTAGCGCGATCGCAGATTGCGAGAAAAGGCTTCGAGGACTTCTCTGCGACTACCATAGAGGAAAATGCCTAAACCTTCTTCTGCGGCTTTCTCACAGGTTAATAGGGTCAAATTGGGTCCGTAGACGCGATCGCGCAATTTGGCTTGATAGAGGAAGTTTAACGCCCAGCGCACGGGTTGACCGTCGGGACAGACGAGATCGAGATGGTTGAGGCGATAGCGGTGAATATTATCTAATGCCCCGGTCATGACACCATGTACGGCTAAAGCGGAGATGGAAAGCCCTTGTTGGGCTTTGGCGGCTTGGACGATGCCATCGACGGCGGCTTCGTAGTCGATAATGTTGATATTAACTCCGAGAATATTGCGCTTTCCGGCATCAAGCATGATTTTACAAGGATGAAAGGTTGCGATCGCCTCAATTGTACAAAAAAGAGGCAATATTAAACAAACCCAAAGTAATGAAAAGCGATCGCGCCATGAAAATCTCTGCACCTACATCGACCCAATTAATCATTGAACCAAAATCCTCGGATTTAAAAGCAACTTTGGCTTTTTTGGCCATTATCCTGTTGGCGATCGCCAGTTTATCTGCATACTTATTTGGCTTTGTCATGCCGAAAGATTCAATCCTACAGTGCGATCGCCTTGTAAATTCTCCCCTACAGTGTCAAATTGAAGAATCTTTTGCCCTCGCCAAAAAGCCGAAAATTGAAAAATTTACTGGCTTAGTGCGATCGCGTCTTGATAAATCTGTTGTTTCCTACTTTGCCGATCGTTATATTCAACTACAAACGAATCAAAAAATCTTAGGATTTGTCTCTATTCCCGATCGCCAGATTTCTTTTCCCACTTCTAATTATTTCGATTTAATTTTTCTCTCGGATGAGGCCAAAAATGCTGTTGTCTGGCAAATTAATCAATTTATTGGCGATCGCACACAAGAACACTTAAAAATCAGGCTCAAATCCTATACTATTCCCCTAATTTTTTGCTTGTTTTATTTTCCAATTTTGCTCATTATATTAACTATCTTAATTCTTGCCATCCTCACCCGAGAAAAATATACTTTCGATAAAAACACTCAAACGATGACATGGTTCAATCAAATCCTACCTTTTCAACCGACAGAATATCAATTTTCTTTTAGCACGCTAAAAATGGAAGTTTACCCCGCCAATGATCAACAACGAGATTATACAATAACCCTACAATCTTATCATCCTACAGCTATTCATTCTCTTTACAGTGGTCGCGATCGCGATCGTGCTGGAGAATTAGCCTTACTCTTGAGCAACTTTCTTGAAATCGAGCAAAATAGCGCTTAAATAACCCTAATGCAGATTATTCTCAGGAGAAAATAATCTCACATTAGGGCTGATATTTAGGTTGAGGGAATAGAAAATGGCGAATTCAATTTGAGATTCCACAAACTAAACTTCTCTACTGTTTCCTCGAGAGAATGTTCGGGTTTTCCCGGAGGTTCCTCTTCATCGCGATGCACCAATATCGAATCAGAAACACGCACCTTTAATTCCCCTGTATTCAAACCATTACGCCATTGACGACCTACCTTCCAAGCGTGAAATTTAATCGCACTCCAGCGAGGATTAGTGGGGAAGCCTACAAAACCAGCACGCAAAGCAGGAAGATAGATATCGGCAATATTCGTCTCGATTTTTACTGTATCGGATAACTCAATCACCCGGAACTTTTCACCTTTGAAGATATCGAACACATCTCTCACCTCCTTGGTTTTACAAGTTTCTGTATTACATCATAATACATTTTTTCCTTTTCTCGATCGCATCATTGCAGAAAATGCAAGAAAAATCAACAGAATGTCATGCGATCGCCAAATCTTTATTTTCTTCCCCAAACTAATTTACATTCCCTGCAAATTTCAGGCACAAGATAGAATGGTTAACGCGATCGCAAATTGCAAGGAAAAGAGACCCAGAAGCCCAAAAAACCGCTTGATTCCCCATTTTCCCTCTGTTAGTTCTCGACTTATGAAGCTCAAGTTAAACATTCTCACGAAAAAAGGGTTGCTTCCCATCGATATCGCCGTCATTGGTGCAATTGGACTATTCTCAATTTTGATTGGTACAGTTTTGGTCATGGGCGATCGCAAACTTCCTCGGGCGACAGAATTTAGTTGGCAGGATCGGCAAATTGGCGTACAAAATGATGCCTTTACCCTCACTTTTAACCGTCCTATGAATTGGAAAACTGTCGAGTCTGGGTTAAAAATAGATCCTCCCCTCCCAGGAAAACTAAGCTGGAAAGGTCAAACTCTCGCTTATACTCTCACGGATCTTCCCATTTACGGAACGACCTACCAGATCGCCATTGAAGGTGCGGAAGAACAAACCCAAGCAACCAACCGGACAGCTAAAGCTCTTAAACCCTTGAAAATGGAGCTAAAGACCCGCGATCGCGCTTTTGCTTATTTGGGTGCAGAAAAGGAAGAACAAGGGCGCTTGATTCTCTACAATGAAACCCAAGCCAAAAGAATTCCTCTCACTCCTCCCGATCTGGTGGTGACAAATTTTCAACCCTATCCCGACGGCGATCGCCTTCTTTTCTCGGCTTACGATCGCCAAAGTGCCACAACAAATGCTCCACAACAACTGTATTCGGTGACGACGGGCTTAAACTATCAACCCGACTCGGAAACCTTACCTTATGGTCGCGTTCAACGCATTCTCGGAGGTGAGAATTATCAAAACTTACAATTCGATCTCGCACAAAATGCCGCGATTGCCGTAGTTCAGCGCATCAACCGTCAAAATCCTTCAGACTCGGGCTTATGGATCGTTCCCGAAAATGGTAGTCCTCGACCTTTGGGTATTCAAGGGAGAACCTTTAAAATTTCCCCCGACGGTCGCTCCCTTGCTGTTGCTGAGAATCAAGGCATTTCTTTTGTTCCACTCACTTCTGATGCAGGAACTTGGAACTTTTTTCCAGGTTATGATCGCGTTATCGCTTTTGCGAGCGGTCAGCGTCGGCAAATCATTGCACTTAAAAGTAATCAAGATTTAACTCGCTCTCTTTTTGTAATTGGCGATCGGGGACAAGAACGAGAAATATTAAATACGACGGGAGCAATTTTAGATTGTCAATTTGAACCCCGAGAAGAACAACTCTTATATTGTCTTCGCACAGAGCCTCTAGATCCCAATTCAACAGCAGAAAAACCGATTCTTTCTATTCTTAATATTACCACAGGTACTGAAGCTCCTTTACTGGCTTTAACGAACGATCCAGAAGTGAGAATGAGTATGTCTCCTGATGGGAGAAGTTTACTTTTCGATCAAATTACCATCGACGATCGCAACCTTTCAACACTTCCTCAAGCGCGGGAAAATTTCCGAACAATGGGTAATATTTGGTCTTTGGATCTTCCTGATTTTATTTCCGGCGATCGCAATGAATTATTGAATTCTCCCCAAAAAATTACCCCTGGTTTAGACCCGCAATGGATACCTTGATTTTAATGAATAATCAAAAAGTTTTATTATCTTTGTTAATTACTTATCGACAAAGAAAAGAACATTTAGAAACCCAATTAAGTTGGTTCTCAGAACAAGCTAAATTAGGGTTATTGGAAAATATTGAAATTTTAATTGTTGAAGGCGATCGCACGTCTTCCCAATGGATTCAAACTGAACTTAAACAGCCCAATTTCCGCTATTTTCATTATCCTTGCGAGGGAATCTTTCCTAAAACAAAAGCCTTGAATTTAGCCCTAAAATATGCCAAAGGAAAATTAGTTACCCCCTTTGATGTCGATCTCATTCCTTGGGAAAATACCCTGCTTCGTCATTTAGAAATGGCAGAACTCAATCCTAAACTGTTACTATCAGGATATCGCATTATGTTAGACAAAAAAACAATTAAGCCAACAAATATAGCAACCCTTGTAGAAAATGCTGCGATCGCACCAGAAGATCAAACTACAGCCCTTTGGAAACAACTCATACATCGAGAGAGATTTGGTGTTTTACCTTTTTTTCAACGCGATCGCCTGTTAGAAATTGGAGGTTGGGATGAAAATTTTCTCGGTTGGGGAGGAGAAGATCAAGATATAATCGAACGATACTTAGCAGATGGGCGTTATTTTTGCCGCAGTCCAGAGTTAATTTATTTGCATCTTTTTCACGAAAAAATAGAACAATGGAATGAAACAGAAATCATTGCAAAAAATCGTCAATATTATTATCAAAAGCGCCGCATTCTTGATATTTTGCTGAATCAACAAAATGAGAATAGGGATGGAACTTGAGTAGGCGATCGCGATAACCCTAACCCTAACCCTAACCCTAACCCATTTCCAGGGATTTTTTGTATGCGATAGGGATTTCAATCCCTGGTGGATCTAACTCTTTCCTAATAGCCAATAAGTTGTCATTTCTCCTTTTCCTTTCACAGAAATTTTGCGCTTCTCACTAAAACGATAGCCATCGCCAAGAATTGCGCGAGCATCGGCAGTCATTTGAATTTTTCCAGGTTCCCCTTGAGCCTCCATACGAGAGGCAATATTCACCGTATCTCCCCACAGATCGTAAATAAATTTTTTCGAGCCGATCACCCCAGCTACCACCGATCCCGTACTGATACCAATGCGAATTTGTAAAGTTTGTTCCCCTTGAATTTGTGTGAGTTTATTTGTATGAAATTGCGGCATGGCCGCCTGCATCGCCAGAGCCATATCTGCGATCGCTTCCAGGTGATCGGGTTTGCGTTCGGGCAGTCCTCCCACTACCATATAAGCATCACCAATCGTTTTAATTTTTTCCAAGTCATATTGATCCGCAAGTCGATCGAACTCTGAGAAGATTTGATTGAGTAGTTCCACCAGTTCAATCGCGGACATTTGAGCAGACAAGGGAGTAAACCCGACAATATCGGCAAAGAGAATGCTCACCGAGTCATATTGTTCCGCGATCGGCCCCGTGTTTTGCTTGAGGCGATCGGCGATGGAACGAGGGAGAATATTGAGGAGAAGACGCTCTGACTGTTGTTTAGCCAGACGCAAAGCCAATTCTGCCCGCTTGCGATCGCTATTGTCCCTGACCATAAAGAGAACTTCATCTTCACCGCTCGGAACAACGCGAATTTCTTCATATTGCAAGCGGCGATCGATCCAAACTTCTTGTTCATAGATTTGGGGTTCTTTGCTGGCGAGAACTGCTCGGACAGCTTGGATTTGACGTTCTGCCATTTCTGGAGCAACCAATTCTCGCACATTTTTACCGACGGGTTCGATATCTAATGACATCACGCTGGCAAACTCTTTTGCTTTGACAAAATCGAGACAGACTCCCTCTGCATTCATGCGAAAGATCAGATCGGGAATGGCGCTGAGAATAGCACGGTTTTTGGCTTCGCTGGTTTGCAAAGCTAGTTCGGTGGCTTTGCGATCGCTGATATTTCGAGCGACAATAATAGCGCTTTCTTCCTCTAAAGGAGAAACACTGGCATCGAGCCAAATCTGTCGATTTTGGAGATTGTCTGAGGGGTTTTTGGGGCTGAGATAGTATTCAATATGTTGCGTTTCTCCCGTATCTAGGGTCGTATGAATGGCTTTGAGAAGGCGATCGGCAGTCTCTCGATCCATGACTTCATGTAGGGTTTTTCCTAACAGTTCTTCAGAAGAACCCAAAGTATTAACAGTTTTGGTCGGTGCAACCTTTAAACAAACCCCAGAGCGATCGTAGATCAGGGTCAAATCTGTCATTGCGGCAAACATACCGCGCTGTTCCGCCTCAATTTGCTTTTGATGGAGATTGTTCCCTAATTGGTCGGCGACTGCGCTGACAAGATGGCTAAGGCGCAGATCCTGCTCTTGGGTTTCTAGGGTAAAAAAGCTCAAGACGGCTAATACTTGCGTTCTTTCCCCACCAAAATTCTCCGCCGCTAGGATCGGAATGCTAAAGGCGGCACTTAAACCGCTCTGTTGTGCCATCTCCAAACGTAGGAAGGGATCTTCACTATTTGCAGACAAATAATGCCATTGGGGTGTACCTATCTCCCAAACTATCCCAGGTAATTCTTCTCCTGGCAATAAAATCAGTGCTTCGCTATATTCTCGAAAGTGATCGATCGCCTGCCCGAGTTGAGCATCAATATTTTGCCGACGACGATACCAACTGGGACTGCATTCAATGGCAGAGCGATCGGCGGTTTTGAGCCAAACTTCTCCATAAATCCAACCTGTTTTTTCGCAAATTTGACGGAGGGCAATTTCGAGGGCTTTGTCGAAGTCGGGGGAGTTACTAATGGCTTGGGATAAGGTTAAGAGAAATTGAACTTCTTCTTCTGCTTGCTGGCGTTGTAATTCCGTTTGACGCGCTGCGATAAATTTACCGAGACTTTGTACCATTAATTCGATTATTTCAATTTCTCGCGCCTCGAAGACATTTTCTCGAATTGTGGGGGAATAGAAATTGAGAATACCGTAAATTTCTTGATTGACCCAAATGGGAGTACCGACATAGGATTCAAGTTTAAATTGTTGGTAAAAGAGGCGATCGCACAGTTCTTTTTTTCTGCCTGCGTGATCGACTGCAATAGTAGACCGTTTGCTAAAGGGTAATTGAGAATAGGTTTCAGCAAGGTCAAAAGAAGAAGAAATAATTCCTTTGCTTTTCTCCTCTTCCACTATTGCCTGTTCCCATTCTCCCCAACTGGCTTCGATATAACAGCGATCGCCTTGAATGCGAGTGATCGTTGCGAGGGAAAACCCAAAAATTTCGCACCCCGTCTTGAGATAATCGGCAAATAATTGGGCGGAATTACTATAAGCGTTGGTGTTGAGGCGATTTAACTGTTTCAGGCGATCGCCAAAATCCTGCAAACGTTGATTTTGTTGAGCGAGTTGTTTTTGGAGAGAACGTAAATATAATTGATTGGTAATGCGAGCGAGAACTTCTGCCTTTTGAAAGGGCTTGGTAATATAGTCTACTCCTCCAACCTCGAAGGCTTTCACCTTATCTCGGGCATCATCTAAAGCACTGAGAAAAATAACGGGAACATCTTTGGTGCGATCGTCTGCCTTAAGACGGCGACAAACTTCATAGCCGTCTATTTCTGGCATCATAATATCGAGCAAAACTAAGTCTGGAATTATCGCACGGGCAGCAGAGAGGGCAATATTGCCATTTAAGGTTGGGCGAACTTCATAGCCTTGCTGTTTGAGCATTGTCACCAGCAAGCGTAGGTTGGCGGGGGTATCGTCAACCACTAAAATATTTCCTTGGGCTGGCTCAATTTTTGGCGTAGTCATTGAAAATTCGCGCGAGTTTGGCATTATCAAAGTTTCTTTCTCTTAAGGAGAAGTAATGCTCAATTAATTTCTCAACCTTGTCCTAGAGTATCCCGGAAACTTACAAGGCTCTACACCCATTGAGGATTCCCTCTATCTCCCGCTAGAGTCCGGATGACTTAGGGGTTAGTTCCTGACTCTTTAAGATTCCCGATTGATATTTCTTTCCACAGTGTAGCGAAGGGAGGGAAATCTTTTGCAGTTATCGAATATATATTTGAGAATGCGATCGCCCCAGCATCAAAGTTAGCAAATGGAGCAAGAATTCCCCCACTCTCTTTTGAGTCCCCCCGTTAACTTGATCGGGTTAACGGGGGAGAACGTCACTACAAGCAATTGAACGGTACGGTAAGGTAGTTTATAATAGAAGCAATGAAGGAATTTTTAAACGCGCTATAAGCTAAACTTTGGCACGTTTGAAGGCTTCGTCTAGGACTTCTGAGAGGGTGGGATGGGTGTGAACATTGAAAGCGAGATCTTGTACTGCTTGACGTTGCGCGATCGCGTTAGCAGCTTCTTGAATCAGATCGGCGGCGTGTAAGCCAATAATATGCACTCCCAGTAATTCTCCCGTATCTTGGCGATAAATAATCTTGGCGATGCCGTCGGTTTCTCCTTCTGCTAATGCCTTGGAATTGCCCTTAAAATAGGTTCTGGCGGTGGCAATGGCAAAACCTTCTTTTTCACCTAATTCCTTGGCTTGGGGTTCGCTTAAGCCCACATAGCTGATTTCCGGATGGGTAAAGGCGGCGGCTGGTATACTGCGATAGTCGATAGTGCGATCGTTGCCGCAAATATTTTCAACTGCAATAATCCCTTGGGCAGATGCGGCATGAGCTAACATCATTTTACCCGTAGCATCCCCGATCGCCCACAGATGCGGCACTGGTTGCCCATCTTTTAGCACTTCCATTTTATCATTAACTTCAATAAAGCCCCGACGGTTGGTTTCTAAGGCGATGGTTTCTAAACCGAGGTTTTTGGTGGCGGGAATGCGTCCGGTGGCCACTAAACAAGCATCGACCTCTAAAATATCAATGGTTTCCTTGGTTTTTGCGTCGGCGAGTTCGATAATGACGGGATATCCGGGGGTAACTTTTTTGGCTAAGGTGCTGCTATAAGTCTCAATATCGCGGGGTTTGAGGAGAACTCTTTCGGCAATTGTGGCAATATCGGGATCGAAGCCTGGCATTAAGACATCTAACGCCTCGATCATGGTGATTTCGCAGCCTAACGCTGAGTAAATATCGGAGAATTCTAAGCCAATATAGCCGCTTCCCACAATAGCCACCCAATCGGGTAAATAGTCTAATTTAATCGCATCATCGCTGGTAAATACCGTATCTCCGTCGATTTCGATGCCGGGGGGGACAAAGGGAATTGAGCCGGTAGAGAGGATGATATTTTTAGCGGTGAGAAATCTTTCTTCGTTGTCGGTTTTGACGGAAACTTTTTGTTCTCCGGCAATTTTTCCCCAACCGCGAATGGTTTCGACTTTGAGACGGGTCAAACTATTGGTGAGATCACCGCGAATTTTGTCAACGAGGTTAGTTGCGTGGTCGGCGATCGCTTGACGGTCAAAACCTACGCTTCCCAGTTGAATACCCATTTCTTGCAGGTGTTGGCTGTTATGAAATTCTCGCACTTTTCCGGAGGCTGCGAGAAGTGCTTTTGAAGGGATACAGCCCCGGTTGACACAGGTTCCACCCATATCTGCGGCTTCGATGATGGCGGTTTTCAGTCCCAGTTTGACGGCGTGCAGGGCGGCTCCGTGACCGCCGACTCCTGCTCCAATAATCACTAAGTCGTAGTCAAAACTCATTTTTTCAATGAACAGTTATCAATCTATGATTATCAATCAATAATGGGGAATTATCAATGCTTGTTAAGCCAATGGGTAATGGGTTGGGGCATGATCATGGGTGTTGGGTCGATTTGACTCCCTACAGATCAAAAATATCTCGATTGAATCTCGCGTTTGAGTTGAAATACCGCCTAATCTCACAATCGATCCGCCAAGCGCTGTCTCATACAAAAAATCTCTTAAAATGAATTAGGGTTGGCGATAATGATTGCTTTAACTTCATCAACTGTAATATATTCTCGCTCCGATTTACTGTAAATTGTCAACAGTAAAATACTGATTTCTGACTCTTGTAAATAAATCAAACGATATCCCGCACTTTTTCCTTTTTTGATGTTACTGTTTTTGACTCTAACTTTGTACAAAAATAAATCTTCACCAAATCCGGATAAGCGATCGCCGATAAAATTTCCATTTTGTAATTCTGTAAGAAGAGATTGAGTATCAAAACGAATATTGCGATACTTCTTAGACAATTCTTTGAGTCTCTTTTTATATTCAGGAGTCAAATCAATATTGACAGGAGAGGATTTCTTCTGCATCAATTCCCTCCCACATTTGGTCTAAAGGAATTCTTTTTCCTTCTTTTGCTTCCCTTAATGCTTGTCTCAAACTTGCTTTAATTTCCTCTACTGGTGTATCGTCGGACTCGAGATCGGGTTCATTGGGGACAATAACAATAACTTTAACTTGACAAGGAATAGAAATATCTGTAGCAATTGCCAAGCGATCGCGCAAAACTAACTCTCCATTTTCATTGACTGTGCCTATCACTTCAAAGGCTTGCATGGCTCAATTCCTCTCATTTTCAATTTAACTTTATCTTAACAATTTCTTCTGGCTAAATGGCGATCGCATTTTGAAAAACTATCCCCATTATCTCAAAGCCTTGCCTCTCCTTCAAGCGTGACCTAAAGCTAACCCAACAACTAGCATTCCCAACACTAAAAAGGGTTGTGCGCTGGCTTGATACTTAACATCATTCTTTAAAGGATCGCGCAAGAAATACATATCTTGAAACACGATTTGAGGAATCACTAACAGGATCACAAGAGTTGCATAAAGATTCTGATGAATACTAACTAAATATCCCGCTACTCCGGCTTGAAAAGTATCAATCATGATGACACAGATCCAAGCTGCAGTTGTGATTCCAAACATTACCGGAAGGGACTGTAAACCTAACTCGCGATCGCCTTCCACGCTCTTAAAATCATTCACCACCGCAATACCTAAACCTGCCAAACTATAGAATAGGGTCAAAATAATCAGCGTGACATTTAATTCCCCAAATAAAGCATGACCTGCCCACCAAGGCAAAGCAATATAGCTCGATCCGAGGGCATAATTTCCCAGCCAACCATTTTTCTTTAATTTGAGAGGAGGTGCAGAATAAATATAAGCAATAAATGCCCCAAATGCTGTCAAACAAAGCATGATAGGAAAATCGTGACCCGCCCAAACATCTAAAAAGTAGGATAAACCCAATCCAGCGAAGAGTAAAACAAGAATTTGGGTTACTACTTGAGACACAGAAATAGCCCCCGAAGGAATGGGGCGATAGGGTTCGTTAATGGCATCGATTTCGCGATCGTAAAAATCGTTTAGGGTTTGGGTATAACCTGCCATTAACGGTCCCGATAAAAGCATACAAGTTAACGCCACCAAGAAGTCATTGATACCCCAAGTATAGCCCCCGGAAGAGGCCGCCCCACAAACTACACCCCAAATTAAAGGAATCCATGTAATCGGTTTCATTAACTGCAAGCGGATCTTCCAAATATTGGTTTCTCCTGATGCAGCCCCCTTCATGCCTAAAAGTTGGCGGGTTTTAGAAGTTTCTGTACTTTGTTCTGGGTTTTGTGTCACTTTGTTTTACTCCTAAGCGATCGCCTAGAGGGAAAGAATTAAATAATTGTCTTGAAACTTGGCACCTTTTACCGGTTGTCCCGTTAAGGGAGGAGGCAAAATAATATTACGACGACGATCGCCAGCTTCAATGGTAATTTCCGTGCCGTATTGGGTCAATTTAACCTGTTTTTTGTCAAATCCAGGTAAAAAGACCTTGACTTGGCGGTTGTTCGTATCTATCTGCAAAGGTTTAGGAATATCTCCCACCTCACGAATATTGGGGAGTGCGGCGGCGATCGCCTCTAAATCTTTGCTTTGAGGAAGTTCTGTGTAAGATAGGGGGGAAAATTCTGCTGTTAATTGGCGATCGGCACCTTCTCGATTCCAGAATACACCCCCGACATTCACCCCCGCTAACTGGGCGCTACCCCATAAATATTTAGCCGTGGCGATCGCAATGGGATCGTTATTAGTCACCAAATAGGCGATCGCCCGCTTGGGATCGGAAACCGCATCAATTCCTTCCTCTAATAGGGTTTTCGTCTCATTAAGAGGTTGTTCCGCAAAATTTTCCAAGGACCAGGAAACATTAAAAATTGCCGCAGTGATGGGCTGTATGAAGGGAGAGAGGGCTTTCCCCAAATCTGACTCTAAAATTAATTCCCGGAAGCGACGGATATACCAATTGGTATTTTCCGGTACACCGAGGGCGCTAATTAAGGCCAGATCCGCCGTCCCATCATAGACGATCACATCGAACTTCTGGCTGGCATTATAATTACGAATTTCGTAAAGACCAAGGGCGCTTTCAAAGCCAGGAAATGTCCCTAATTCTTGTCCGTAAATGTTTTTCAAGGTTGAGAAACGCAAATATTTGGCTTCCATTTCCTTGATTTCTTCCCAACCCTTCGCCAATAAAAAGGGGGTGTCAAACTGCACCGCCCAAAAATTGGGGGCAATTTCCTCGGGTTCGACTCCCACCGATCGCCCCAACAATAAGCCAAAAGCCGGGCTGGGGTCTTGGGTGGCCAGAAGAACGCGATCGCCATTTTTAGCAAGTCTTTTGGCGGCGGCGATCGCCACGGTGGTGCAACCGACTCCGCCCTTGCCCAAAAAAGTTATCAGGTGAGCCATTACAATGTTTTAAACTATTTGTAAACTGTTCCTAAACTGTTTTGAGTTCATCTTCAAAGAACCAACTGGCACTGTTGTCGGCAAATTCGACAATCAGGCCTACGCCGCTACCATCAGTCATTTTATAGCCGGTAATCGTACCAACTGCGCCGAGTTTCTTAGCAATATCTTGACCGACGCGATCGCGAATCCGACAGATTTTAACTTTTGTCCCGATTTCCATTCCGACTCTAACCTCAGTTTGCTGTAAAAATTTTGACCACTACACAGTTTACGGGAAAAGGGAGAAGAGGGGAAGAAGTAAAGCGTAACCCGTAAAGAACCTACCTAATCTTACCTCTTACCTCCTGCCTCTTGACTCTTGCCTCTTAACTGTTTATTGTTGACTGTTGACCGTTTATAGTAAGTTCATGGCTCTTTCCCTTCCTGGCAATGCAACTTGGGAAGATTTTCGCCGCTATTGGGATTTAGTTTACGTCCTGTCAGCACGGCATTTGAAGGTACGATACCGAGGCTCTTTCTTAGGGATTTATTGGTCGGTTTTGAATCCCTTGGTCATGACGGGGTTGTATGCCGCCATTTTTGGTAATATTTTTGCTACCTACTACGATAATTCTTTATTAAACTATATGCTTGCTGCCTTTACAGGGCTAACGGTTATTAATTTATATTCCACGGCAACAATCCAAAGTGTTAATATTGTCGTTTGGGGAAGTCCTCTCTTAAATAAAATTCGTCTTCCCGTCAGCGTATTTCCCGTCTCGATGGTCATGGCAAATATGTTTCAATTTATTGCAGGAGTGGTTCCTGTCCTGGCGATCGTCACCCTTTTTACCTCCAAAAATCCCCTCAATGTTTTATTGCTCGTGTTTCCGATTCTCTCAATGTTTTTGTTATGTGTAGGTGTTGCTTTCTTGGTCAGCGCACTCTATGTTTTTTTCCGGGATCTACCTAATTTTTATGAGGTAATTGTTTTTGTTTTAGGATTGAGTACGCCAATTTTTTATCCTCCTACTATTGTTCCCCCTAATTTACGTCAATTTCTAGTTTTCAATCCTCTCTATCCTATTTTGGAGAGCCTGCGAGATATTGCCATTTCAGGGACTCTTCCCGCACCCTACCCCATTGTGCATTCTTTGCTCAATGGAGTGTTAGTGTTGAGTGTAGGCTGGTTGTGTTTTCAACGGTGGCGATCGCAGTTTATGGACCTTCTGTAATCGATGGAGTTAATTCGTTTAGATAATGTGTCGCTGTTACGACGGACCCAGGAGGAGTTTTCTTACGACCTGAAAAGGACGTTTTTTTCTATGTTAGAAGGAAATTATCGCAAACCTGTTCGGCGCTTGGTTTTGGATAGTATCAATCTGACTGTGAATGCTCATGAAAAAGTAGGAATTGTCGGTGCAAATGGGTCAGGAAAATCGACGCTCTTAAAGTTGATGTGCGGTATTTTAGAACCAACTAAAGGTAAAGTTAGGGTACAAGGCAGCATCGCCCCCTTGTTGGAGCTAGAAGCAGGATTTGATAAGGATATTTCTGTTTATGATAATATTATTCTCTATGGGGTTTTATTGGGTTTTTCCCGTGCGGAAATGAAACAAAGGGCAAGAGAAATTTTAGAATTTGCCGAAATAGAAGAGTTTAAATTACTGCCGGTGAAAGGACTTTCCTCGGGCATGAAAGCACGTTTGGGGTTTGCGATCGCTACCGACGTACAGCCAGATATTCTCATTCTCGATGAAGTTTTATCCGTTGGAGACGAGCATTTTAAGATGAAATGCAAAAAGCGCATCGATAGTTTTTGGCAGGGAAATGCAACTATTTTAGTAGTATCTCACGATTTAGATTTTATTCGCCAATATTGCGAGCGGGTGATTTGGTTGGATCGTGGTAAATTAATGTTTGCAGGAGAACCCCAAGAGACAGTCAGCAAATATTTAAAATATAGTACCTAGCCGCGATCGCATTCTCTTAGTTTTACGCGATAATAAACCCACAATTCCTTTTCCGAATACCAGAAAAAGGAACTCATTGACAATTCGCCCTCAATTGCTCATGATAAGAATACATTGATAAGTTTAGAAGATAAGTTTAGAAGTTTTGTAAAATAAGGAGAACGCGATCGCGGATTTACCCACGAACAATAGTTCAACTAATTCAAAAGTTCTATCTTTCTTCATGCTATCTTTCTTCATGCTATCTTTCTCCATGCTATCTTTCTCCATGCTATCTTTCTCCATGCTATCTTTCTCCATGTAAACAAATCAATAAGTCTTATAAGTAATTATTGATCGCAAAAGGGCAAATCGACCATGACGACGATGACAATTAATATCATTACCATTGTTGCAGAAGTTAGTTTAGTTCTTATCTTTTTCTTTCTCGTTGATTGGAGCTTTAGCAAACTCTATCGACAAATTTTCAAAATCCCGATACTGGAAAAAAGGAAAAGCAGTGCTTCCGCAATTCGTCGCAATGTACGCGGTTTTCTTTTTCTGATTAGTTTTCTAGTTTCTTTGGGTATCGTTGGTATTAATAGTTTTCTGATCTATCGCGGTGAAAATATTCGCGATTATAGCTTAGAACTCATTCGCAAAATTCCCACAGAATTTTGGATTTCTCTGGGTTTAGGAGTGGTCAAAAGTATTGGAGCAATTATTGTTACAAGTATTGCTTTACGAATTTTTAATAATGGATTGGATAGTGTATCAAAATACGCTCAAAAATTTGACGGAATTGCTGATAATGATGACAGCGTTGCCGACTTTTTTAATGCCTTTAAAAAGAACATTAATAGTGCATCTTGGATTGCGATCGCCATTCTTTGCGCTCAATTTCTGATTCTACCTGCTGTTGTTACTAAATACTTATATATTTTACTGCGAATTTATATAATTATTGCTATCGGCTTGCTAATTTTTAAAATTGTTGCAGTCATCATTGATAGCCTTGACGGTCTTAGTGTTAAATATTCTAACCCAGACAATATCTTACGATTTTACGAACAACTCCGACATCTAGTTTCATTTCTCAAGCGTTGTTTGGAATATATTATTTATATTATCATGGCAACATTGGTTATTCAACAGATTGATTTTGTTGCTGGTTTATCGAACTGGGGACCCGTTGGAATTAAATTAATTGCGATCGTTCTTCTAAGTCGCATCTTAATCTCAGTTATTTATTTATCGGTTGAAGAATTACTGCTCAATTCCCAAGATTTAACCCCCACTCAACAACAACGCCGCGAAACAATAACACCTCTCGTCCAAAGTATTTCCAAATATTTTGTTTATTTCGGATCGGGAGTTTTTATGCTCGATACCATTGGAGTGGATCCAGCCCCTATCTTAGCAGGTGCAGGGATATTGGGGTTAGCCGTCGGTTTTGGGGCGCAAAATTTAGTTAATGATATTGTTTCCGGTTTCTTTATTCTCTTTGAAAACTATTATTTAGTGGGGGATTACATTGAAACAGAAGAAGCATCGGGATATGTAGAAGCGATCGAATTGAGGACGACACGCCTTCGCCATCATCACGGACAAGTCCATATTTTACGCAATGGGGATATTACCTCGATTACCAACTACTCAAAAGAGTTTGTTTATGCTGCGGTTGATATTGGGGTCGATTATAATACCAATCTCGATCGCCTTTACGAAATTATTGAGGCGATCGGTTATCAACTCCAAGAAGAAAATGAAGATGTTCTCGAACCCACGCATTTTGAGGGAATTGAGGAATTTGGCGATATTCGTATTGTTATTCATACCAAAACTAAAGTCAAACCAGGGCAACATTTACAAATCCAACGTATTTTAAGGAAACGCTACAAAGAAGAATTCGACCGTGAAGGGATATATATTCCTGTGAGTGAAATGGCAGATAAACCCGACTGGGCAGTTAAACTTGAAAAAGAAGAAAGAAACCAAATTGCCAGAAATGCTAAACAAGAACGACCAAAAATTGTTAAACCTCAACCCCCCAAATCAAATCAACCTCCCCAGTCAAATCAACTAATGAATACAGATACTCAAGTGCAAACGCCCAAAGAAACAACTAAGAAAAAGAGAAGATTTTGGCAGTTTTAGTTATCGTTTATCGTGTTTGTCAAATCATACCTTGATTAGGGGATAAAGAAAAATCGAGATTTTTCTGGCAAAAGAGGTCAGTCAAAATGGGAAAAACTGCGATCGCGAGGTAAGCTAAATCTTAGCAGGCAAACAAACAGACAGATTAAGACCGCGAACAATGAAATCATTATTAGTCCGTTGGACAGCAAGTTTAGGTATTTCTTTCGGCATTCTCCTCGGTATGGGAAGCCAAAATTTCACCGCTTATGCGTTACCTGACGGTGATGTTGAGCGCATTCTTTCCCCTATCCCGGTTTTTATGGTAACGGACGCAGAAGGAAAACCTTTAACCGCATCGAGTCAAGAAGGAGAACAAGTTGCGGGAGTCTTCATCAGCCGTAGTGACGCTCAATCATTTATCACCAATCTCGGTACAAACAATCCCGATCTAGCACGCCAACTGCAAGTTTCACCCCTCCCCCTCATTCAAATTGTCCGACAGGCTCGAGCGCAAAGTTCAGTTCAGTTTGAGTTTGTCTCGATGCGAGGACAAGTTGAAGCTGCACAACAGGTTCAACAAGATTTTCAAGGTACACCTCTTTTTGCGGCCAAGGCCGAATCAACGGGAGGCTATCTGAGTATTACCGTTAACGATCGCCAAGTGATTCCCTTCTTTTTTGAGAAACAAAAACTTGATGCCCTTGTCAACCGCTTTACCCAACAAAATCCTAACCAAGCCAATAGCATCAGGGTTCAAGTGATCCCTTTAGAGGCGGTTATCGACACTTTAGCCAATTCCGAGGAAGAAGGATTGAAGCAAATTATACTTGTTTTATCCGATGAATCTTTACAATACGTGCGATCGCTGCAGCAACAAACCCCTTAAGGATCGCGCGATCGCGAAAGAGTGGGTATATGAGGCATTGCAGTTGCCACATTTCCTAACTTGTTAAACTGATATATAGGCAAACTCTTGGTGAATTTAAGGATTGAAGACTATGTGGATATTTGGTGTGATTGCGATCGTGGTTTATGGGGCTGGGATTTGGAAATTCTGGAAAGGATACAAACAAACCAACTTCCAGCCAGGCTTCACAAATCGCGTCGCCTTATCGTTACTTTGGCCAGTTTTATTAATTACGAACAAATCCTATCGGCAAAATTTTCAGAAAGCATTAAAGGGACGTTAAGGGATTGCTCAAAACCCTGAAAAAGGTGTGGATAATTGGGGGAACGAGTGAAAGTCGCGAGATTGTCACCTTGTTAGTCTCTCGTAGCATTCCCTGTTTGGTCACGGTGACGACGGAGGCCGCGCGATCGCTTTATCCCCCCAGTCCAAGGCTCGATATTCGCACAGGACGCTTAACCCCCGATCGACTCAAGGAATTTTTGTGCCGGGAAACAATTGCTGCTGTGGTGGATGCTTCCCACCCCTATGCCAGCAGTATTTCTCACCATGCGATCGCCATAAGCGCTCAATTTAAGATTCCCTATTTACGCTATGAACGTCCAGTCTTGGCAACAGAAGGGGAAATATTGGTCGAGAGTTTCCAGGAATTGCTGGCTGGGGATTATCTGTGCGATCGCCGCGTCTTGCTGACGGTGGGATGTAAAACTTTACCTCTTTTTCAACCTTGGCACGATCGCGCCACTCTTTTTGCCCGCGTCCTTCCTGTTGTAAACTCATTAGAAGTGGCGATCGCGGCTGGATTTTCCCCGCATCGACTCATTGCCCTGCGTCCTCCCCTTTCTGGGGAACTTGAGGAGGCACTTTGGAGACAGTGGCACATCGATTTGGTTGTGACCAAGGCATCGGGACGAGAAGGAGGAGAGGAGATTAAGCGATCCGTTGCTGCTAAATTGGGAATTCCTTTACTGGTTGTTGCGCGACCTTCCGTAAGTTATCCCCAACAAACTGCAAATTTAGAAGATGTTTTCGCGTTTTGCGATCGGCATTTAAAATAGTTCACTTGAGGAGAAAAACAATGGTAGATTCCCTAACCCCAGAAGTTAGCGATCGCATTTGCAAGCACATGAATAAAGATCATAGCGATGCGATCGTCTTATATGCCCGCGTTTTTGGCAAGACTCCGGAAGCCACTAGCGCCCAAATGCTGGCGATCGATGCGGAAGGTATGAATTTAACGGTACAAGCCAATGGGACAGATATCCCCATGCGGATCTCTTTCGACCATACTTTAGTAGATGCTAAAGATGCTCATCATACTCTTGTGAGCATGATCGAACAAACTAAATAAACTTAATAATGGTGACATAATCCCCCGATCGCTATTCATTGTTGTAAATCTATAATTGATTTGCACAAATTCCCGCACCTAATAAGCCAACTTGTGGATTTAAAATGACATGAATAGGAACATTATTTAAAATGGGACTGACGCGACCTTTTGTGTTAAAAGCCGTCATAAACTTGCCTTCTTGTAATACGGGGAGAATTTTCGCCGCAATTCCCCCTGCAATATATAATCCCCCATAAGGTAATAATTTTAAAGCCAAATTGCCCGCTTCTGCCCCATAAGCATCGATAAATAAATCCAATGTTTCCTTGCATAAGCGATCGCCTTTTTCCGTGGCTCCTCGCGAAACAATTGCGCCAATATCAGCATCTTTTTGCGCGATCGCCCTACCAATTTCCAGCGACTCGGGAATCTCTCCCAAAGACTTTAAAAACTCATAAATAGCAGCAATTCCCATACCAGAAACGACCCTTTCTACAGATACCCGCTTCAACTCTCTTACTTCGTGAAAATATTTTAGTAACTTAAACTCTCGTTCATTGCGAGGGGCAAAATCCGCGTGTCCTCCCTCCGAGGCAAACACCCGATATCCCGTTTCTTGAGGAATCACAAACCCCTCTCCCAGACCAGTACCCGCGCCAATAATCGCAATCGGTGCCGTCTTATCCGCCGGAACATCCTGTAAACTGTGAATATCCTCCAGTTTTAATCCGAAAACCCCATAGCCGATCGCGGCAAAATCATTAATTAAACTCACTTTTATGATACCGAGTTCCTTCTCCAAACGCCGTCCATCTAATACCCAACTCAAATTAGTGAGAGTACAGCGATCATCTGCCACCGGACCCGCGATCGCAAAACAGGCCTTCTCTGGGTGTAATTCCTGACCTACTTCCTTTGTAGCCATTGCGAGAAATTGTTGCGCGATCGGCACGAGATCGGCAAAATCTTGACTGAGATACTTTGCCTCAAAAATAGGGTTAAGTCCCTTCTCTGTCAATTCTACGGCTTGTAAAATCGTCTTCGTGCCGCCAATATCGCCTGCTAGGAGTAATGTCATCAGCCTTCTTCTTGGTTTTGCTGCTTATCAATCTATAATGATAGCTTATAACCGTTCCTTTTTGTCTAAATTTTCTTCAGATTTAAGTATGATTATAAAATTATCTTGTCGCTCACTAAGCGGAAAGTTGTTGAAATCTCCCAGAGTGACAAAACAGGGGTAGAGTTATCAATGGTCAATGTTTGTGTAAGTCCAGTTAAAGTGGTTAAAATAGAAACGACAGCAAAATAATTTATTTCTCCCCATGTGATATGATTAACCTCACCCAAAGGCAGAAAAACTCACTCTCAACTTCTCCCCCAAGAAGAGACTTACCCACCATGTACGATCTGCCGAGTGAAGAAGTAGGAGAATCCGGTTTGCCCGACCAGTATCACCCCATCCAAGCCGAACTTTTAGAGCAAACATTTCAACTCCGTACTTACCCATTAGAGCGGGTTTTTTCGGCAATGGATTTGAATATTTATTACGATGAAAATAACACGCGGCGATATAAACGTCCGGATTGGTTTGGGGTTGTTGGAGTGTCCCGATTGTACGAAGAACGGGATTTACGATTGAGTTACGTCGTCTGGCAAGAAGGAGTCAATCCGTTTATTGTTGTTGAGTTATTGTCCCCCAGCACCCAAGCCCAAGATTTAGGGCAGGTGGAAGCCGATCCCGACGGGAATCCGACAAAATGGCAGGTTTACGAGCAAATTTTGCAAGTCCCGTACTATGTTGTTTACGACCGCCAACAGGATGCTTTTCGGGTGTTTCATTTAGAAAACAATTGCTATCAAGAATTAGAAATAAGTAATAATCGCTTGTGGTTAGAAGAATTGGAGTTGGGATTGGGATTATGGCAAGGAATTCATAAAGGAATCGATCGCTTATGGTTGCGCTTTTACGATACTTCAGGAGATTGGATTCCCACTTCAGAAGAACGAGCCGATCGCGAACGACAAAGAGCCGATCGCTTCAGAAACTTGCTCATTGAAAATGGCATTGACCCCGATGGGATTGAGGAATTTTAGGGGTTGACGGATATCGAGATCGACGATAACGATCCGGGTGCTTAAAACAGCAGGACAGGGTTCTCCTGCCAAAAATTGACTCAGATCGAGGACGGGGACGATCCGACCCTGATAGTTAAAACGTCCGGCGATCGCGGGCTGCGTGCCGTGATATTTGATGAGGTCAACTTTGGGAATCACCTCAACAACAAGGGTCGTATCGAGGGCATAACGTTCTTTACCAACCCGAAAAAGAAGCATTAACATGACGAAAAACTACGCGCTTTTATTTCTAGAATACCCAATCCAACTAGGGTATTATGTTGAGAGGTTTCGATGAGGACAGATGAATGCAAAAAGGACGACCCATTCAAACATTCCTAACCATTAGTACGAGTATCGCGATCGCCGCGATTCTCGGTTCGGGTTTCATATTGGCACAAAAACAGGGGGCATTCGCTCGCATTGAACAGTGGATCGCCGAGCAGAACCTTCTCCCTGTGGGTAAAATTGCCCCCAAACCCGCCGACGATCGCTCTTCTGTCCTCCCCCTCGTCCTCCTCTCTTCCGAAGCCCGTGCCGTCCAATTAGATGAAATTGCCTTGAGCGATCGCCCTTCCATCGAACGCAGTCGCGCCCGCTACTTACTGGCGATCGATCACCTCGCTCAATTGGAAGGGGGTAAAGCCCTGCGTTTATTGAACGATCTTGAAGATGAATATCCTCTCCTTGCCCCCTATATCCTCCTCAAACGGGCGAGAGCTTACGAATTGACCAATGAACTCGATCGCTCAAAAACAACCCTAGAGAGCCTGATTGAGACCTATCCTGATTCCCTCGCAGTGGCTGAGGCATACTACCATTTGACCGAATACGATCCCCAATACGGCGATCGCGCCATTGCCGAATATCCCCAACACCCCCTCACCCATGAAATTGTTCGTAAAGGGTTGGAGGGCAAACTAGATCAGCCCAAATTGCTGCTCTTTTTGGCCAAAAATACCCCCGATGCCCCTGGTATGACGGATATTCGCGATTACTTGGTGAAAAATTATCGCGATCGCCTCACCCCAGAGGAATGGGAAGCGATCGCCGATGGCTATTGGGAACAGTGGGAATATGGCAAGGCGGGTAGTGCTTACGCCAAAGCCCCAAACACTTCAGAAAACCTCTATCGCACCGCCCGAGGGCGAGATTTGGGGAACAGTAAAGCGGAAGCCAAAATTAGCTATCAACAACTCGTGGAAGAGTTCCCCCAAGCAGAAGAAACCGGACTCGCACTCCTCCACTTGGCGCGACTTTCCGATCCCCAAGAGGCCTTGCAATACCTCGATCGCACTATCCAAAATTACCGCGATCGCGCCCCGGATGCCCTCCTCGAAAAAGCGAAACTCCTCGAAAAACAGAGGAATGGCAAAGCAGCAAGTGAAGCCAAACAACTGATCCTCAATCAATATCCCCAGTCCGAAGCCGCCGCCCGCTACCGTTGGGAAACCGCGCAGAATTATGCCAAAAAAGGAGAATATATTCAAGCATGGAAATGGGCGCACCCTATTGCTGCCAACAATTCCAACAGTAATTTAGCCCCCAAAGCGTCCTTTTGGGTGGGAAAATGGGCGACTCGTCTCAACCGCCCTGAAGATGCACAAGCTGCCTATAAATACGTCCTAGCCAAACATCCTGAATCCTATTATGCTTGGCGATCTGCGGCTCTTTTGGGTTGGGATGTGGGCAGTTTTACCACTGTGCGAGATAAACAACCGGAGGTTGTCCCTCCGCAATTTCGTCCCCCTCCTCCTGCGGGATCGGAACTCTTCCAAGAACTCTATCAACTCGGTCAAGATGAGGATGCTTGGACCCTTTGGCAAGCGGAATTTGGCAACCGACAAGACCCCAGTGTTGCAGAACAATTTACGGAAGGATTATTACTACAAACTACTGGGGATTATTTGAAAGGTATTAATTTAATTTGGAGTTTAAAAGAGCGAGAAAAACCAGAGGAAAGGGAGGAATGGTTGGCACTGCGTCAAACGCCGCAATATTGGCAGGCATTATTTCCTTTTCCCTACAATGACACAATTATAAAATGGTCAAAGGAACATAAAATTAATCCGATGTTGGTGGTTTCTTTGATTCGCCAAGAGTCGCGTTTTGAGCCAGAAATTCGCTCTTCGGCGGGGGCAACTGGGTTAATGCAAGTGATGCCGGAAACGGGAAAATGGATTGCCGAAAAGATCGCTTTGAAGGACTATTCTTTGATCGATCCAGAAGATAATATTTCCTTGGGAACGTGGTTTTTAAATTATACTCATGAAGAATATAAAAATAATTCCATGTTGGCGATCGCCAGTTATAATGCGGGTCCGGGTAATGTAAGCGGCTGGGTTAAAAAGTTTGGCTTTAACGACTCTGATGAATTTGTTGAAAAAATTCCCTTTGGCGAAACCAAAAATTATGTAGAATCTGTCTTTAGTAATTATTGGAATTACTTACGCATTTATAACCCAGAAGTATCTAAATTAATTAATAATTAATTAATTTAGATACTAATTCAGGTTGAAGGCAACATTGTTGTGGTCAACCAAAAATCTTCAATTTTACGCACGACCTCAAATAAATGCTGAAGATTGGCAGATTTATTTAAGTAACAATTTGCGTGAAGATCGTAACTGGTTAATATATCATCCTCTCTTTTAGAGCTTGTTAAAATGAGTACGGGAATATGTTTGAGGTTAGGATCGGCTTTAATTTCTGCCAAGACTTCATGGCCATTTTTCTTGGGTAAATTTAAGTCGAGGAGAATGATATCGGGACGGGGTACGCTGGTATAATCTCGTTCTTGTCGTAGATAAGCGATCGCTTCTACCCCATCATTGACACTCATCATTTGATGGGTTCCCCCATTTTCCTTAAAAGCCTCTTTAATAAGGCGCACATGGGCGATATTATCTTCAACTAGCAATATATTGCGATTGGTCATCTCAATTTTTTAAAATCGGGATTGTAAATAAATGTTTCTCTCTACTTTACATGGTTTGCTTTATATTTCGCAACAGTAAAAAGGGAAACAATCCACAGTTTGTATATAAGTGTAAACACCGAGGAAAAACCGATCGCAATAACAAGGGAAAACTACCGACAAATTCCTACAAGGCGATCGCGTCCCAGATATTCCCATGCTAATCCCGCCCCGATCGGTCACAATAGGAAACGATGCCGTTAGGGAGTCTGAATTTTAAGGAATGACTGTACCAGTACAAGAAAAACCCAAACAAGATGATGTTTTATTGGGACAATCTCTAGCGCAATTGACGGAATGGGTGCGATCGCAGGGTCAGCCTCCCTATCGCGGGAAGCAGCTTCATCAATGGTTATACCAAAAAGGGGCGCGATCGCTTGTTGATATTACTGTCTTTCCCAAACAGTGGCGAGAGGAACTCAAGGGGGTTAAAATTGGGCGATCGCAGATCCATCATAAAAGTATCGCCCCAGATCAAACCCGTAAATATCTCTTGCGTCTGGAAGATGATGCGATCGTAGAAACTGTTGGTATTCCCACGGAAAAACGCCTCACGGTGTGCGTTTCTTCCCAAGTTGGCTGTCCCATGACCTGCGATTTTTGCGCCACGGGAAAAGGCGAATTTCTCCGCAGTCTGAAAGCATGGGAAATTGTCGATCAGGTTCTGACAGTACAGGAGGATTTTCAACAGAGGGTTTCTAATGTCGTCTTTATGGGCATGGGAGAACCTTTATTAAACTTAGAAGAAGTGGTGGCTTCGGTCAAAACTTTGAATGAAGATGTGGGGATCGGTCAGCGATCGCTGGTTATTTCTACGGTAGGAGTTCCCCATCGCATTCGCCAACTCGCGGAACACCATTTACAAATTACTTTTGCGGTAAGTCTCCATGCACCTAACCAAAAATTAAGAACCCAATTAATTCCCAGTGCTAACCACTATTCCCTTGAAAAACTTATGGCAGATTGTCGTAAATATGTCAATATGACGGGTCGGCGAGTTACTTTTGAATATATTCTGCTTGCGGGAGTGAATGATGATCCTCAACAGGCGATCGAATTAGCAAAATTGATTCAAGGATTGCAAAGTCATGTTAATTTAATCCCCTACAATCCCATTTCTGAAGCAGATTATCAACGTCCGAATACCCACAGCATCCAACAGTTTAAACATACCCTCGAACAGTATAAAATAGCGGTTAGCATTCGCTATTCTCGAGGTTTAGAAGCTGATGCGGCCTGCGGACAACTCAGGGCTTCAACTGTTACTCCAGAACTGACACATTCGGAGGTAAAGTGAAAGCATTAATTCTCTCGGGTGGAAAAGGAACTCGCTTGCGTCCCTTAACTTATACAGGAGCAAAACAACTCGTACCTGTTGCCAATAAGCCGATTTTATGGTATGGAATTGAGGCGATCGCGGCGGCGGGAATTAACGAGATCGGTATTGTTATTAGTCCAGAAACGGGAGAAGAAGTCAAGGCAAAAACGGGAAATGGGAGTCGTTTTGGTGTTAAGATAACTTATATTCTGCAAGAAGAACCCGCAGGACTGGCTCATGCTGTTAAAGTTTCTCAAAGTTTTCTCCAGGATTCTCCTTTTGTTTTATATTTGGGGGATAATTTGATTCGCGATCGCCTACAAGAATTTCTCGCTAAGTTTCAACAACAACAATTAAATGGATTAATTTTACTACACGAAGTTAAAAATCCGAGTGCTTTTGGAGTCGCAAAGATGGACGATCGCGGCAGACTTTTACAGTTAATCGAAAAGCCGAAAGATCCACAGTCTAATTTAGCGTTAGTTGGGGTTTATTTTTTCGATCGCACTATTCATCAGGCGATCGCAGAAATTAAGTCTTCCCCGCGAGGAGAATTAGAAATTACTGACGCGATCCAAACTTTAATCGATCGACAGTATAATGTTCAAGCAATGCAATTATCGGGATGGTGGTTGGATACAGGGAAAAAAGACGATCTCCTTGAAGCAAATCACATTGTTTTAGATGATTTTCTAGAAACAAAAATTGCTGGTAATCTAGACTCAGATTCTCAGATCTATGGGCGCGTTGAAGTGGGGAAAGGAACGCAATTAATTAATTGTACCATACGCGGTCCCGCGATCGTTGGCGAAAATTGTCACCTAGAAAATTGTTTTATCGGTCCTTATAGTAGTATTGCTGATAATGTTACGCTTATCGATACAGATATCGATCATAGTGTTATTTTATCCGGTGCTAAAATTGTTAATATTCACCAACGTATTGTGGATAGTTTAATTGGACAACGCGCCCAATTAATTCTGGCTTCTAAGCGCCCAAAAGCTATTCGTTTTATGATTGGAGATGATTGTAAGATTGAGTTAATGTCTTAAAATAATGGTAAAATAATGAACAAAATAATGAACAAAAATATTTATTTAGTAGTTGTTAATTACAATTCAACTGATTTAATTGAGCGACTTATCAAATCCTGTGGGTCTATTTCAAACATTTTTTGTCAATTTGTTATTATTAATAATTCTCCCGAAGATGATACTATTAAAACATTAGAATCCGAGAAAGTATTCGTTTTAGAAACAGAGAAAAATATTGGTTTTGGCAATGGCTGTAATGTGGGTTTAAACTGGATTTGGAAGCGCGATCGCAATGCAATTGTCTGGCTGATTAATCCTGACACAATCTTACCTAAAAATACTTTAGAACAAGTAGAACCATTTTTCTCTCAATATGCCCATATCTCTATTTTAGGTACCGTGATTTATACTCCAGAAGAAAAGATTTGGTTTGCAGGAGGAAAATTTATCCCCAGTCGTGGTGCTATTATTGAAGAAAATTTAATCGATCGCGCTTCTGAAGAACCTTATGTTATTTGTGATTGGATTAGTGGCTGTAGCTTATTAATTAATTTTGAGAAGTTTTCTATTTGTCCCCAATTCGATCCGCAATATTTTCTCTATTATGAAGACTTTGATTTTTGTCAGCGTTATCGTCAAGAAGGACATCAAATTGCAATTACCGATCGCATGGCGATCGTGCATTATCCTTCCTCAATTACAAATCGCAATATCCAGAAAAAGTTAGAACATAGCACCTATAGTTACCTTTTAACTTTAAACAAATATGCCCCTCTTTCTATTTTTCTTTTTCGCTTTTTTCGCGTGTTCATTTATGGACTTATTTTATTACCCATTAAACCGCAAATTAGTTTGGGGAAATTAATGGGAATTTCTCGCTATTTGAGACAATTACTATAAACTATCGAGGAATTCATCAAGATTCACATTCCCTTGACGTAATGCACTTTTAAGAGTTGCTGGAGAAAGTTCTGATTTCAGGGGGATTGTACAATTTAGATGTCTTTTCAGAATAACATGATCCCCTGTTTGCCGATCGCGTGCAAACCCTAACTTCATTAAAGCACTAACTGCACGATCTCCAGAAATGCCTGTTAATTCAGATAGACGGATCGCATTCGATTTATTATCAATTACCTCATCATTTATAACGATATCATTCTCAGAATTATCTGACGCGATCGCCTTTTTTAGATGCCAAATCTGTGCTTTTGCCGATATTAACTCTTGAGTCAGATCATTCTTTTCTTGTAGCAAATTTTCATTTTCAGCAATAGCATAGTCGATCGTCGGAATATCTTCTTTGTGTTTTAAAACTTTTTGAGTTTGTGCTAATTCTTGCGCTAATTCTTGTTGTTGCTGTATTTGTTCCGATAATTGCACTTGATAATTGGCGATCGCATTTTCCCATTCTTGGAGATCGCCAGTTAAACGCTTCTGCAACTCTAGATTATCTTGTTTTTGTTCCTGCCAAAAACTTTCCATAACGTGAAGGCGATCGCGTAATATTGTCCCGTCACGCTTTCTTTGATACTGGAAATATTCCCCTAAACTCCAAAAAGTGATACTCATTCCCAGCCAACTAACTAAAGTTACGCTAGAAAAATGCGATCGCCTCTCTTTTCCTTCCGCGCGATCGGCTGATTGTAACACTATCAGCCCAAAACTACCACAGATCGCCCCTGCGATCGCCAACCGCATCAAACTAGCAATAATAGCGCTAAAGCGAGGAATTTTCTGACTTGCACTTTGCGATTTTCTCATCGATCGGAACAAATGCAGGCTTAATGTTCTCGATATTATTATACCAGTCTATGGGTGCTGTTAAGGTGAATCGATAAAAATACTAATATGTAAAAGGCGATCGCGCACCAATTACTAAAAGAGATAAAACCAATTTAAGATTCCATCCACAATGTCACCCCCAAACAGAAACCGGGAAGGAGAAAAAAAGCAGAGAAAATATAAACAAAAGCCCAAATTTTTTGCTGACAAGCCACCTTTGCCAACATTTTTGCTCCGAAAAGCGGAATATTTCTTAAAAAAGGAAGACCATAAATCAGAATCACTCCGATCGCATTGTAAAGTAAATGCACCAAAGCAATTTCTAAAGCTGGTAACTGATTTGTAGTGACTGCTGTTGCTGCAATTGTCGCAGTAATGCAAGTACCAATATTTGCCCCTAACGTAAAAGGATAAACCTGTTCTAACGTTAAAAATCCCGTCCCAGCTAAAGGGACAATTAAACTCGTCGTTGTAGAAGAAGATTGCACAAAAATCGTCACTAGCATACCAGAAAAAATTCCTTTTAATGCTCCCGATCCGATCGCCCCTTCTAACATTTCCTTAGCTTTTCCCACCAACAACTCTTTTAAGAGTTTGCCCAAATAGAAAATGGCAAGAAAAATCGCCACAATACCGAAAATAATTAAGATTATCCCATTAAAAGGATCGGGAAATGAATTGGCGATCGCGGCTAAAATCCCTTCAACGGGAGACGTGACAGCAGCAATTAAATTAAATTTCTCCGCATCCATCGCAATTTCTCCAACCAAGAAACCCCCCAAGATTCGCGCCATTTTCTCAAAAAAGTGAGTAAAAATCTCCAACGGTAGAAAGATAGCCACCGCAATAAAATTAAAGAAATCGTGAATTGTCGCCGCCGCAAATGCCCGTTGAAACTCCTCCTTCTCGCGAATGTGACCCAAACTAACAAGAGTATTGGTAATTGTCGTGCCAATATTAGACCCCATAATCATCGGCACCGCCAGAGAAACAGGCAAACCCCCCGCCACCAACCCCACGATAATTGATGTAACTGTACTAGAAGATTGAATTAAAGCCGTCGCCAACATCCCCACAATTAATCCCGCAAAAGGATTAGTCGCAAAGGCAAACAAATCTATTGCCCTCTCTCCTGCCACTGCCTGAAACCCCGCCCCGATCGCCCCTACCGCCACGAGAAGCAAATAAACCAAGGCGATCGCCCCCAGCCAATAATGAAGGCGAGATGGGGCTGCGATCGCCCTCTGAGTCTTTTCAATTGTTTCGCTCATAATTTGGTCATTGAGAAATCTTGCTTTAGTTGTCTTTTTTCTTTCAATCTTAAACAATTTTTAATATTTATTGTGCCTTAAATTACGTTTTTTCTGGCAAATATCAGCACGACAATTAATATTTAATTTCTTCTTTATATGATAATTTCAAAGATCGAGCTAAGATAGACAAGATTGACAAATTTTAGAAGTAAAACTTCCAATTGTTAACAATTCAGAATTCTTACATAGAGGACTTATAGAGGACTTATGACGAAACGAACCTTTGGTGTTATCGGTTTGGCAGTAATGGGAGAAAACTTGGCTCTGAATGTAGAAAGTCGAGGTTTTCCCATTGCAGTTTATAACCGAACCGAAAGCAAAACAAAAGCATTTATGGAAACGCGGGCCCAAGGAAAAGACGTAAAAGCGGCTTATTCCCTTGAAGAATTCGTGAAATTACTCGAACCTCCCCGCAAAGTTTTAGTCATGGTAAAAGCAGGTAAACCTGTTGATGCTGTTATCCAACAATTAAAACCTCTCCTCGAAAAAGGAGACATGATTATTGACGGCGGAAATTCCCTTTATGATGATACCGAACGACGCACCCAAGAATTAGAAGCCACTGGACTTGGATTTGTGGGGATGGGTGTTAGTGGAGGTGAAGAAGGTGCCTTAAAAGGTCCTAGTTTGATGCCAGGAGGAACAGAAGCAGCTTATAAAGAACTTGAACCCATTCTAACTAAAATTGCTGCCCAAGTTGATGATGGTCCTTGCGTTACTTTCATCGGACCCGGAGGCGCAGGTCACTATGTTAAAATGGTTCACAATGGCATTGAATACGGCGATATGCAGTTAATTGCCGAAGCCTACGATCTCCTAAAATCTTGTTTGGGATTGAGCAATCAAGAACTCCATGAAATCTTTGCTGAATGGAATACCACAGATGAGTTAAACTCCTTCTTGATTGAAATTACAGCAGATATTTTCAAATATGTCGATAAAGAGTCCAATACTCATTTACTCGATTTCATTCTTGATGCGGCGGGACAAAAAGGGACGGGACGCTGGACGGTGGTGAGTGCGTTAGAATTAGGGGTAGCTATTCCCACAATTTTTGCCGCAGTCAATGCCCGTATCATGTCTTCTTATAAGGAGGAACGAGTTGCAGCATCCCAAGAAATTACGGCTACTACAACTCCTTTTACTGGCGATAAGAAAGAGTTTATCAACAAAGTAAAAGATGCTTTGTATTGTTCCAAAATGTGTTCCTATGCTCAAGGAATGGCTTTATTAAGGAAGGCTTCTGAGGAGAAAGGCTACAATCTCAATTTGGCTGAAGATGCTCGCATTTGGAAAGGGGGCTGTATCATTCAAGCGGGTTTTCTTGATAAAATCAAGAATGCTTTCACTGAAAATCCCAACTTACCCAATTTACTCTTGGCACCAGAATTCAAACAAAGTATTCTCGATCGCCAGCAAGCATGGCGAGATGTGTTAGTTGTCGCCAATAGTACCGGGATCGCCGTACCCGCATTTAGTGCTTCTTTGGATTACTTTGACAGCTATCGCCGCGATCGCCTCCCGCAAAATCTCACTCAAGCGCAACGAGATTATTTTGGGGCGCATACCTACGAACGGGTTGATAAGCCTCGCGGAGAATCTTTCCATACAGAATGGGTCAGGAACCTCAGCCTAAAGGCGTGAGGCTTGAAAGAGAAATCTGACAAGCCATTCTGACCAGACTAAGTACCCAGCGTACTACGTTATTTGGGTC
>NZ_JACSWA010000534.1 GCF_016888125.1 Spirulina sp. CCY15215 | reverse complement strand
CGAGAAGGTGTTTCTTGTTTAGTGTCAGAAGAATTAATTGGAGTTGAATCTGGAGTTGTAACTGTTTCTGAGATAGGAGAAATAAATTGTTTCTGAACAGGTTCGTTTGGCGCTACATCAGAACGAGAAGATATTTCTTGTTTAGCATCAGAAGACTCGATTTGAGGTGAATCTGGAGTTATTACTGTTTCTGGAATAGTTTGTGGTGTTGTGATGTTCGCATCATTTGTTTTTCTAAAGATGCGTTTAGCTAAATTCTTTAACGAACCGAAAGCACCTTCAGACGAAGACGATGAAGATTCTATATTTTGTGTAACTGTCTGTTGCTGCTGAATTTCTGTCTCTGATGAGGAAATTCGATCTGTTGGAATAATATCTGAAGGACTAACAATGAGGGATTTTTCTAATGGAGGAAAATCATTTTCAGGTATAGTTAAGTCAGATGGTTTTCGGACAATTTCTTGCTCTGTTGGAGCAATATCTGGTTGAAGTTGTTCGTTAATCAGACTCTCTTGCTTTTGTTTCTCTGGAGATAGACTCGGAGGAGGTCGATCGCTTTCTTGTTCGTCCTTTTCCAAACTTTTTGTAGTCTCAGATTGAGCTTTTTTATATTTTTGTAAGGTTGAAGGTAAATTTGGTGCTGGAACACGATCTACGGAATTTTCTTGGCCCGATCGCGCTTGTAGATTGTTAGATTGACTGCGATCGCTTTCCAATTTTGCAACCAAATTTGTTCGCGCTTGTTCTAACCACGAACGTCTCGGTGATGCTTGTCCTAGACTTGTTTCTTTTGGTTTTTGTGTGGATATTTGTTGTGTTTGAGAAGGAGATGAAGGTACTACATTTTGGGCTTCTACATCCCGTTGAATACTTACTGGAATTTGTGTACCTGGATGTTGGTCAAAACGACTTCTTTTTAGTAATTTCTCTTCTTGAGAAGAACTTGAAGGAGAATTAACCGGTGATTTTTCTTGTCCTGTTGGAGAAGTCTTTTGAGATTGAGGAGAAACAAACTTTTGTAAATTTGGGGGTATTTGTTGCGAATCAGAAGGCGCGATCGCATCATTTTCTTGAGAAGAAGATGAAGGAGTTATATTTTGTGCTTGTTCTTTT
>NZ_JACSWA010000533.1 GCF_016888125.1 Spirulina sp. CCY15215 | reverse complement strand
CGGTCAGACCCCGCGTCGCCGAAAGGCGCAAGGGAATGCTGACCAAGACAGTCGAAGCTAACATTACCCTAGAAATAGGAGGCTCGAAAGAGCAAAAACCGTTATGCGTATAGGGTTGTTTAGTTAGATACAGTAATTGTCCTGTTAAAAGTGCAATACAAAAGCACCCTAATTAAACAACTCCAAGGCGATAACGAGACTAATATAA
>NZ_JACSWA010000532.1 GCF_016888125.1 Spirulina sp. CCY15215 | reverse complement strand
AAGGAAACCAAGAAATCAAAGATTTCTTATCAGGTCAACCTAATATTCTCAAACAGATTCTAGGACAAGCAAAACAACCATTGTCAGATAGTGCAGCGGTAAATTCTACCCGTTGGAAACTGTATGATAAACTGAAAGGAACGGGATTGCCTGTTGAGGTCGGAACAGGAGGATTAACCAAGTTTAATCGCACTCGTCAAAACCTCCTAAAAACTCACTGGCTTGATGCTGCTTGTGTGGGAAAGTCTACTCCAGAGCAATTAA
>NZ_JACSWA010000531.1 GCF_016888125.1 Spirulina sp. CCY15215 | reverse complement strand
AACCTAACAAGCCCTTTTAACATAGCGGTCAGACCTACCGGAACAATCGAATTCGCCTAGGGAATGCTGACCAAGAGAGTCGAAGCTAACATTACCCCGCAAGGGAGGCTCGAAAGAGCAAAACCGCTATGCGTACAGAGTTGTTTAATTAGATACAGTAATTGTCCTGTTAAAAGTGCAATACAAAAGCACCCTAATTAAACAACTCCAAGGCGGTAGCGAAACTAATATAAAGC
>NZ_JACSWA010000530.1 GCF_016888125.1 Spirulina sp. CCY15215 | reverse complement strand
AGATTCTCCCCACTTATTAAGGAGGACTTCCAGATTCTCCCCACTTAAAAAGGAGGACTTCCAGATTCTCCCCACTTAAAAAGGAGGACTTCCAGATTCTCCCCACTTATTAAGGAGGACTTCCAGATTCTCCCCCCTTATTAAGGAGGACTTCCAGATTCTCCCCCCTTATTAAGGAGGACTTCCAGATTCTCCCCCCTTATTAAGGGGGGCTGGGGGGGATCAAATTGAGTTAACTTATCCCGAATTCCTGTTAATTATGTTAATTATTTTGCCACTGCTTTTTTCTTTTGTTTTTCTTTTTGCTTGGCAATTTTCTCGGCTCGTTTGGCGGCTTTTTTCGCTTCTTCAAGGCGATGGAGTTCTTTTTCTTTTTCCTCCTCAATTTTGTCTAAATAATAGTGGTAATCACCATTATAAATCACTAATTCTCCTTCGCGAATCTCAACTATTTTGGTGGCCGCTTTGGAAATAAAATAGCGATCGTGGGAGACAATAATTACTGTTCCATCATATTTTTGTAAGGCTTCTTCCAACATTTCTTTGGCTGGAATATCGAGATGATTGGTCGGCTCATCTAAAATCAGTAAATTTGCTGGACGCAATAACATTTTTGCTAAGGCTAAACGTGCTTTTTCTCCTCCACTTAGGGCTTCAACTTTTTTGAAAACTGTATCGCCACTAAACAAAAAACTACCCAATAAGGTGCGAACTTCTTCATTTTTCCAACTGGGAACTTCATCATGAATAGTTTCCATGACGGTTTTATGTAGCTCTAAAACTTCTGCTTGATTTTGCTCGAAATACCCAGGAATCACATTATGATCGCCGAGTTTAATTGTCCCATCTTCTGGCTTTTCCATGCCCATCATCATGCGGAGGAGGGTGGATTTGCCCGAACCATTCGGACCGAGAAAGGCAATGCGATCGCCGCGTTCGATTAATAAGTTTGCGCCTAAAAAGAGCAATTTATCGTCGTAAGTATGGGATAAATCTTGAATTTTTACGACTTCTCTACCGCTACGAGGTGCGGGAGGAAATTGAAATTTTAGGGTTTTTAAGTGTGAGTCTGGGGCTGCAATTCGCTCGATTTTATTGAGTTGTTTCTCTCGGCTTTTAGCTTGGGTACTGCGGGTGGCACTGGCACGAAAACGCTCGACAAAAACCTGCTGTTTTTCGATTTCTTTGGTTTGGCGTTCGTAGGTGGCTTGTTGGGCAAGGCGGCTTTCTTCTTTTTGTTGTAAATAGGTGGAATAATTACCGAGATAAGTAGTGGAAACTCCCCGTTCAGTTTCTACAATTTGCGTGCAGAGTCGATCTAAAAACTCGCGATCGTGGGAGATAATCACCATCGGAGTTTTTAGTCCTTTGAGATAGATTTCTAACCATTCAATTGTTTCTAAATCTAAATGATTGGTCGGTTCGTCAAGAAGTAATAAATCGGGCTTTTGCAGGAGAATTTTACCCAAACTCATTCGCATTTGCCAACCTCCACTAAAGGCGCTGACGAGGCGATCGCCGTCTTCTTGTCCAAATCCCATTTCTGGTAAAATCTTATCAATTTGTGCTTCTAAACCGTACCCATCTAGGGCTTCAAATTGACGTTGCAGGCGATCGAGTTTGTGTACTAACCGATCTAATTCTTCTGCATCGGCGCTTTCCATCTCTACGGAAATATGTTCAATACTTTCGTGAACTTCGTTAGCTTCTTTAAAAACTTGCCAAAATTCCTCTTTTACTGTCCGCGTTGGTTCGACTTCAAATTCTTGCGTCAGGTAAGCAATGTGTAAACTGGATGGGCGAATCACTTCCCCAGAGGTCGGTTCTATCTCCCCCATGATAATCTTCATTTGGGTGGATTTCCCTGCGCCATTTACCCCCACCAAGCCAATGCGATCGCCAGGTGTCACCTCCCAATTCACATCCTTGAGAACCTCTCCCGTCGGATAAATCTTACTAATACGCTCTAATCGCAGCATTTACCATTCTCCATCTGTCGTCGCTCTTCACCAATCTTAACATTAAGATCGTTTAAGATTTCGATCTCGATCGCCAATTGCTAAAATTGCTTGCAAATCCTGCTAAGGAAAGAAGATGAATAGTAGAGTTATTGGCTAGGGAAGCGCGCATCGTTTCGGTATTATAACCCCAGTCGGCTAAATAAAGTTCAATATCATTTAGATCGGGCTGTTGAGCAACTAATTCGAGGGTTTTGAGACGATCTTCGACAAACCAAATTTTCTCGGTATTGTAGCTGGGATTGGCAATTAATTGACGCAGGGTTTCTGGTTTGGGGCGCTTGACTTCTTTGCCAAAAATAGCGGTTTGGGAAAAGTTTAATCCTTGTTGTTGTAATAATTTTTTGGCGAAGCGTCCTTCTTTGGTGGTAATAATAACAACTTGGGTTTGTTGTGCTTGGAGAATTTGTTTGATTTTGGCAATAATTCCAGGATAAAAGCGATGCAGTTTTAGCCAAGATTCTAAATCGCTTTCGATCCATTCATCTCTTACACTGTCAACGATTTGCGTAATTTCTTTGCCATTTAATTTCTCTGTTTCGACAAGGCGATCGCGGACTTGCGGCCAGTCTTCTAAAATGTTACTTTCTGTTTCTCCTAAGACCAAACTTCGCAATAAAACTGGCATTTCCCAGCCGGTTTCAATGACAGGACGGAGTTGATAAAAAGAGTTTGCAAAAGTATCGTGCTGGGAATTTAGAGTTTCGGGTTTCCAAAGGCGATCGTAAGCGCGACAAGTTGTTTGAAAATACTCTTGCAAACCGTCGCAAATTACACCATCAAAATCGAGAGCGAGTAGTGTGGGAGATGTTAGCATTCTTCGCAAAAATAAACCCCGTCTATTTTGTCCAATTTTCTTTATTTAATAATGCCACAACCAACTCTTCCGCCAGCGTGTCCTGTTGTTTTGGAATCAGTTTCCTTACCCCGTCCAAGATCGTCTCGTCCTGCGTGAATGACGATCGCGCGACCAATAACCGAAGTCTCTCCCGTTAAATTGACCAGACGATCCATAATTCTGAATTTTGCTTTCCCGGTAGCATCTGCGTAAATATTGCCCATATCTCCTACGTGACGTTCTTTAGAAGTGGGGCTACCATGAGTTTTACCAAAAGGATTGTAGTGAGAACCTGTAGAAGTACAGCCATCGGATAGATCGCCAGACTCGTGAATGTGAAAACCGTGGACTCCGCGACTCAAACCTGTAATTGTTCCAGAAATGCGAGTTAAGCCGTTATTCACTTCTTCTAGGGATATTTCTCCGCTAACTTCTGGGTTTCCTGTATCGATTGTAACTGTTGCTGTGGGGTTTTCTTCTGCATTCACTGCTGGCACGGGAACCGCGATCGCCCCCATCAAGACGACTAAAATCAGAACTACAAGTTTACGCCACATAATTTTACACCCCATTTTTAAGTATTTTTAAGATTGTTGATTAGTTTCACAAAGAAAACTCTGGGAGTATAATATCATTAATTCAATCGTCAATCAAATTAGATTTACTCTTGTAGAGGATGGAACTATTAATTGTTGAAGACGATCGCGAGATCGGTCAACTCGTTCAAGATACATTAACCCGAGAAGGTTTTCAATGCTTGTTGGCAACAGATGGATTACAAGCCTTAGATGTATTTCGAGAAAAACAACCCGATCTGATTATTCTCGATATTATGTTACCAGGATTAGACGGTTTAGAAGTTTGTACGCGCATTCGTCAAAAGGAAGGTCTGAAGGACCCTTATATTTTAATGCTAACGGCAAAAGGAGAAGAAATCGATCGCGTGATTGGTTTATCAACTGGTGCTGATGATTATTTGGTTAAACCTTTTAGTCCTCGAGAATTAGTGGCGAGAGTTCGGGCATTATTGCGGCGCAGTTTGCGACATGAAAGCGCCCAAATTTATGAAACTCCTCATTTTAGCATCGATTGCGATCGCCATACTGCTATTCGTACTCTTGAAAATCAAACTGAAGAAACTTTAGATTTAACCACTTTAGAGTTCAAATTATTGTCCGCTTTTATGAGTTATCCTGGAAGAGTTTGGAGTCGTTCTCAACTGATAGAAAAACTCTGGGGTGATGATTTTTTTGGCGATGAAAGAGTAGTTGATACACATATTGGTCGCTTGCGGAAGAAAATTGAATTCGATTCTTCTCATCCTACCTTTGTTAAGACTGTGATTGGTGTGGGTTACAAGTTTGAAGATAGTTAAAAAAGTATAGTCGATCGGAAAAAGATTGAAAATAGCAAGTATTTCGCGATTCCTCGACCTCTTGACCTATAATAAAAAAATCTTGTCGAGTCTAAAAATCCTTGCAGCCGTGACCGTAACTCCCCTACATCCCTCCCCCACTCAAACTCAACCCGATCGCCTGGGTCGTTTTGGTACCTTTGGTGGTAAATATGTTCCTGAAACCCTCATGCCCGCTTTGAGGGAACTAGAAGACGCGATCGCTCAATATAAGGACGATCCAGGCTTTCAAAAAGAACTCGATGGACTCTTAAAAGATTATGTGGGAAGACCCAGCCCCTTATATTTTGCCGAACGTTTGACCCAACATTACGCTAAGGCTGACGGTACGGGAGTGCAAATATATCTTAAAAGAGAGGACTTAAATCATACTGGAGCGCACAAGATCAATAATGCTCTCGCTCAAGTTCTGTTGGCGAAGCGCATGGGTAAAGTTCGCATTATTGCCGAAACTGGGGCAGGACAGCACGGAGTCGCCACTGCAACTGTTTGCGCCCGCTTTGGCTTGAAATGCGTTATTTATATGGGAGTATGCGACATGGAACGCCAATCCCTGAACGTCTTTCGGATGCGTTTGTTAGGGGCAACGGTGCAACCCGTAGAAGCAGGGACGGGAACTCTCAAAGATGCCACCTCGGAGGCGATCCGGGATTGGGTGACGAATGTAGAAGATACTCACTATATTTTAGGGTCTGTCGCGGGTCCTCACCCTTATCCTATGATGGTGCGGGACTTTCACGCGGTGATCGGTCGCGAAACTCGCCAACAATGTGAGGAAAAATGGGGGGGACTTCCGGATATTTTGTTAGCTTGTGTTGGTGGTGGTTCTAATGCGATAGGGCTATTTTACGAGTTTATCAAGGATTCATCGGTACGTTTGATCGGGGTAGAAGCGGCGGGAGAAGGGGCAGAGACGGAAAAACACGCGGCAACTCTCACAAAAGGTCGCCCTGGGGTGCTGCATGGTGCCATGAGTTATGTTTTGCAAGATGGGGAAGGACAAATTATTGAAGCGCATTCCCTCAGTGCTGGGTTAGATTATCCTGGGGTGGGTCCGGAACACAGTTATTTAAAAGATACGGGACGGGCGGAGTATTATAGTGTTACCGATGGGGAAGCTGTAGACGCATTTCAGCGTTTGTCTCGCTTAGAAGGCATTATTCCTGCTTTAGAAACCTCCCACGCGATCGCCTATTTAGAAACCCTTTGTCCGCAATTAGAAGGTAGTCCTCGGCTTATTATTAACTGTTCGGGACGCGGTGATAAAGATGTGCAAACCGTGGCAAAATTCTTGGATGCGAACCCGAAATAATTAACAAGTTCTAACTTATTTGCAATTAACTATTACTCATGCTTAATAATTTTAAAATTTGCGATCGCGATCTCGACGCAGAAACTTTAGCGCAATATCGTCAAGCTGAGGCGATCGCAGTAGATACGGAAACAATGGGGTTAATTCCCCACCGCGATCGCCTTTGTTTGGTGCAGTTATGCGACGATCGCGGTTTAGTTACAGTTATTCGTATTGATCGGGGTCAAAAGGAAGCCCCTCATCTAAAAATATTACTGGAAGATGCAAATGTAGTCAAGATTTTTCACTATGCGCGGTTTGATTTAGCACAATTTAAAAATACATTCTCTGTTGATACAAATCCCGTTTTCTGCACTAAAATTGCCAGCAAACTTGCTCGAACTTATACTCAATCTCATGGTTTAAAAGCATTAATTCAGGAGTTAGAAGGAATAGAACTTGATAAATCTTCACAAAGTTCCGACTGGGGAAATCCCAATAATCTCACCGAAGAACAATTGCGTTATGCTGCTAATGATGTGCGCTATTTAATCAAGGCTAGAAAAAAACTGATGACTATGTTAGAGAGAGAAGAAAGAGGAGAATTAGTCCAGCGTTGTTTTGAATGTTTACCTGTATTAGTAGAATTAGACTTGCTACAATTTCACGGAATTTTTGAGCATAAATAATCCAATTCTCAAGATTTTAAGTTATTTCCTCCTCTTATTGTTTGTATTTTCGCGATCGCATTTACTTTTTTTCTACTTTTTTCTATCGCGAGGGTATATTAGGATAACAACCCTTAATTGGCGATCTCAAAAGTTCAAGTGAAAATTTAAAGCGAGGAGAATTTCTCAATGAGGTTTAGATTTTTTACCCCTCTCCGACTTTTATTGTGTTTGGGAATACTCTTACTGCTTTGCGTTACTCCCGTCCAAGCAAAATTCTATCACACCAATTCCCCTCCGATTGAAATAAAACAAGGATGGCAATATCATTGGGGAGATTCTCCTGAAAATGAATATGGTTTTCCTATCTGGGTATTGGAGACATCTCAAAATGCAGACTGGAAACCTTTAACACTTCCCAGTAAAATCTCACCCCCTCCCGAAGAGAAAATATTTTGGTTAACGGTCCCTTTACCAGAAGGACAATGGACATTTCCCAGTCTCTACTTTCGCGGTATTCCTAATCTGTTAGAAGTTTATTTTCAGGAAGAATTAATCTATATTTTCGATGAGTTAGACGATCGCGATCGCTTGAAGGAAAAAGAAGGAGAATTTCCCATTGTTCCCATCGACTCTAATTTTCAAAACCAAAATATTTTTATTAAAGTTTATATTAACAATAATTTACCAATTTCTTTGGGAGTTAATGGAATTTTAACCATTGGTAATAAAACCGATCTGATTAAAAGTTTGATTTTGGGAGATAGTATCAAAATTTCTCTCGGATTATTGTTTATATTTTGTGGAATTTTGCCGATCGCGATCGCAATTCTCAAAAAGAGATTTAATATTTATCTGTCTTTTGGTTTGGTTTCGTTACTCATCGGATTATACACGATTACTCCAACAGAAACCGTTCGTCTTCTCTTTAATTATCAAGTGACCTGGACTTATGTTCATCATGGTGCTTTTCATTTATTACCTGTTAGTGTTTGTTTCTTTTTTGAGCATCTTTTTGGGGTTGGACGTTTTGCAATTCCTCGTCGTCTTTGGCAAATTCATCTTTTCTATGCAATCTTGGCCTTAATTCTGGCAGGAAATGGGATTATTACTTGGACTAATGCTGTCTATCCCACGCAGATTTTAGGGATTATTAGTGCGATCGCTTTAATTGCGATCGCGATAAAAAACGCTTTGAGAGGAAAACAAGAAGCGAAAATATTCACTTGTGGTTTCTCTCTATTTTTACTAGCAATTGTTCATGATATTATTGTTTATATTTCTCCCATTAATATCTGGAATATTCAACTTTATTACTGGGGGATGCTGGCCTTTTTGCTCTGTCTGGTTTTCATTTTAGAACGTCGCTTTACCGAAGCACAAAACTATTTGAAGGCTTATAATTTAGCATCGAGTCGCTTTATTCCTCACGAATTTGTCAATTTTTTAGGCAAAAATAGCATTATCGATATCCAACTTGGCGATCGCATTCATCAAGAAATGACGGTTCTCTTTTCTGATATTCGTTCTTTTACCAGTATTTCCGAAAATATGTCTCCGGAACAAAACTTTGACTTTCTTAATGCTTATCTGCATCAAGTTAGTCCGATTATTCGAGAACATAGAGGCTTTATAGATAAATATATTGGTGATGCCATTATGGCCTTATTTTACCATAGTCCAGAAAATGGCATTGAAGCCGCGATCGCGATGCAAAATCAGGTTAAACTCTTTAACCAAGATAGCCATGAAAAAGGCTATCCTGCTATTCAAATTGGCATTGGTTTACACTGCGGTAATTTAATGTTAGGAACAGTAGGAGAAAAGCAACGTATGGACACGACTGTTATTGCAGACGCTGTTAATTTAGCCTCTCGTTTGGAGACTGCAACTAAACAATATGGTGCAAGTATATTGATGAGCGAACAAACTTTAAATCGCTTGACAAATGCCGATCAATATGCTTATCGCTTTCTCGGTCAAATTTTAGTAAAAGGGAAAAAAGAACCCACTAGGATTTACGAAATTTATGAAGCAGATCCACTTCAATTAAAAACTTTTAAAACTAAAACTAAGCTATTATTTGAAAAAGCGGTTAATCTAGGCGATCGCGGTCAAATCGATGAAGCGAAAGAAATCTTACAAGCATTACAAAAAGAAAATTCTGAAGATAATGCAGTACGATTATTTTTGTTGCGTCTGAATGTTGATTAATTCAACTCAGATGTAGCCTAGTTTACAGACACAATTGGGAAGATGCGATCGCAAAACTTTAGTTTATTTTAAGATTCTGGGAAAATCTGAAGGGGTTGTTAAGATATCAAGTGTCCTCAAGCAAGTTCCTCAAGCGAGTGCTTTCATAGAAGGAGTGTATGTATAAATCTCGTCTAACTCTTAATAGCAATCCGAGGAAAATTTACTTATGGCAAAAGAGAAAGAAACAGTCCCCAGTTCTTTAATTACCCTAACCATAGGGTTAGCCGTAGCCGGAATCAGCCTCTGGTACGGTCAAAATAATGGGTTATTCCCAGAGCAAGTTTCCGAACAAGCTCCCCTAGTTGATAACCTCTTCAACCTCATGACGATCATTGGTACGGCACTCTTTTTGATTGTCGAAGGTGCGATTATTTTTGCCGTGGTCAAATTTCGACATCGTGAGGGAGATGAAACGGATGCTAATTATGTTGAGGGAAATTTGCCCTTAGAAATTTTTTGGACGGCAATTCCCACCTTCATCGTCATAGGTTTGGGGATTTATAGCGTACAGGTGTACAACGAAATGGGAGGATTTGACACCGTAGGTCAAGTGGCGCACCATCACCAAGGTCAAGCAGTAGAAGTTGCAGATATGCCCCTCGGTCGCATGAACTCCTTACTGGCTGTGGATGCAGAAGGAAATTCCCAGTACGGGATCGGCGCTACCCCCGTTGAAGGACTGCAACCCCCGGATCTAAGCGTTGATGTCATGGGAGTACAATACGCTTGGATTTTCACCTATCCCAATATGGGCATTGTTTCGGGAGAACTTCATGTTCCCGTGGGAACGGATGTACAACTGAATATTGCTGCCCAAGATGTAATTCATTCCCTTTGGTTGCCGGATTTTCGCATTAAACAAGATGCTATTCCGGGACAAAAATCGCAATTGCGGTTTGTTGCCACGAAAACCGGAAGTTATGCCATTGTCTGTGCCGAACTTTGCGGCGCTTATCACGGGTCCATGCGGACGCAGATTGTTGTTCACGACCCCGAGGAGTTTACAAGCTGGGTCGAGGAAAATCAAATTGCCCAAAATCCAGATTTAGAGCAAACCATTGCGGTTAATTCTCGCGAATTAAGCGATCGCGAATTTCTCTCCCCCTATGCGGAAAGACTGGGCATTGATGCCGACAGTTTAGCCCACTTAGCCCACCACGAAGGCTAAATGATGAGGGATGAATTTCTTTCCCTACTCTTCCACTCCCCTAATAATTATTTATGGCACAAGCACAAATCCCTCTCAATAGCCCCCCCTCCCCTCCCGCAGAGACAAATGGACATCAGCATCCCGAGGCGTGGAAGTGGTATCACTATTTCGGCTATAACACCGATCACAAGGTCATCGGTATTCAATACATTGTCCTCTCCTTTGTCTTCTATCTCATTGCGGGGATGATGGCGATGTTTATGCGGGCAGAATTGTACACCGCCGAATCAGATTTCCTCGATCCTAATGTTTATAATGCCCTGTTGACCAATCACGGCACGATGATGATCTTTTTCTGGGTCGTCCCCGTGGCTATTGGTGGTTTTGGCAATTATCTCATTCCCTTGATGGTGGGTGCCAAGGATATGGCCTTTCCCAACCTGAATGCGATCGCCTTTTGGGTCAATCCTCCCGCCGGATTATTACTGATGGCGAGTTTGTTTTTTGGGGGTTCTCAAACCGGGTGGACGGCTTATCCTCCCTTGAGTTTGATTACCAATAACACCGCCCAGAGTTTGTGGATTTTGTCGATTATTTTGGTGGGAAGTTCCTCAATTATGGGGGCGTTAAATTTCCTCGTCACCATCTACAAACTGAAAATCCCCGATATGCGGTGGAATGAATTGCCTCTCTTTATTTGGGCAATGATGGCGACTTCTATTCTCGCCCTCCTTTCTACTCCAGTATTGGCGATCGGCTTGATTTTGCTACTGTTTGATATTAACTTCGGCACCGGCTTTTTCCGCCCGGAAATGGGGGGAAATGTCGTGGTTTACCAGCACTTATTCTGGTTTTATTCTCACCCCGCCGTTTACTTGATGATTCTGCCGATTTTCGGCGTGATGTCGGAGATTATTTCCACTCACTCCCGCAAGCCGATTTTTGGCTATCTCGCGATCGCCTACTCCAGTTTGGCGATTTGTTTTGTGGGCTTATTTGTTTGGGTTCACCATATGTTTTCCAGTGGTACCCCAGCATGGATGCGGATGTTCTTTGCCATCTCCACTTTTATCGTCGCTGTACCAACGGGAGTAAAGATTTTTAGTTGGGTGGCAACTCTTTGGGGTGGCAAAATTCGCTTGAGAACCCCTCTTTTATTTGCCGTGGGATTATTGGCCATGTTCGTCTTTGGGGGACTCAGTGGCATCACCCTCGGCGCAGTTCCTTTCGATCTCCACGTCCATGATACTTACTACGTGGTGGCGCATTTCCACTATGTTCTCTTTGGCGGTTCCGTCTTTGGGGTTTACGCCGGACTTTACCACTGGTTCCCAAAAATGACCGGACGGATGTACAACGAAACCTTGGGACGCATTCACTTTGTGATGACTCTCATCGGCACTTTAATTACTTTTACTCCCATGCACTCCCTCGGTTTGCAGGGAATGCCTCGACGGGTGGCTATGTACGATCCCAAGTTTGAGTTTATCAATCAGATTTGTACCTATGGCGCAATTCTGTTGGGACTTTCAGTGATTCCTTTCATCATTAATATGGCCTGGAGTTGGCGCTATGGAGAAAAAGCTGGGCGCAACCCCTGGCGATCGCTGACTTTGGAATGGCAAACCACTTCTCCCCCGGCGATCGAAAACTTTGACGAAGAACCTATCGTTTGGGCAGGACCCTACGATTATGGTATCGATACGCAAAGTTTTGAGGCCGTTCCTTCTGTGGAAGAAATGCTGAAGGAAGTTTCTCAGGAAGTGAAGTAAAGGAGTTGAAAAGAAGCACCGACTATAACGCTTTGCAGTATAGTTGGTGCTTCTTTCTTTCTGATTGCGATCGCGGCCATAAATAATTTTTATGAACAACGTTTTTTTTGAGCAACCCATTCTTAATTCTCCCTATCAGTATCCCGGACAGCATTGGGAATTAGACCCAGAGGGGCAACCCACCAACAAGATTGTATCGCGGCGGCGTAGGGCAGAGTTTCTCACGCCGATTCCTAAACCGAGGAAGCAAAAACAGCAGGAGGGAATTCAACAGGAATTGCCCCTATTTGATACGGAAGGGATATCAAGTGAGTCTCAAACTTACGATTTATCCTATTACCTCAATGGGATTCGCGAGAAGGTGAATGCTTGGCGGCAACTTCCTAACCCGACTGATTGGAAAGTGACCCCAGAAACGGCGAGACTGCTACAACATTGGCGAAATCATCCGTTTCAGAATATTCGCCCTTTCTTTTGCCAAGTCGAGGCAGTGGAAACAGCGATTTGGCTGGCGGAGGTGGCACAAAGGGGGAGAAAAAATGAGAAAGCCTTTCACGAACATATTGAGAGGGTGAATGAGGAGGCAAACCCAGAACTGTTGCGGACTTGTTTAAAGTTGGCTACGGGGGCGGGGAAAACGACGGTGATGGCGATGCTGATTGCTTGGCAGACGGTGAATGCGGTGCGCCATCCTCAAAGCAAGCGGTTTACGCGGGGTTTTCTCATTGTCGCACCGGGAATTACGATTCGCGATCGCCTGCGGGTCCTGCAACCCAATGACCCCGATAGTTACTATGGCAGCAGGGAGTTAATTCCTACGGATATGTTACCGGATTTGCAGAAAGCTAAGATTGTGATTACTAACTATCATGCTTTTAAACTACGGGAAAGGATGCAAGTTGCTACAGGGACGCGGAAGTTAGTGGAAGGCAGAGAGGGAAGTTTAAATACTTTGGAAACTGAAGGGCAAATGCTACAGCGCGTCATGTCGGCATTGATGGGGATGAAAAATATTTTGGTTCTCAATGATGAGGCTCACCACTGTTACCGCGAAAAACCCGATGTCGATGATATTTCCGGTCTTAAGGGAGATGATAAAAATGAAGCCAAAAAGAACAACGAAGCGGCACGACTCTGGATTTCTGGAATTGAGATCGTTAAACGCAAGCTAGGGGTAGAAAATGTCTACGATCTCTCGGCTACGCCTTTCTTTTTGCGGGGGTCGGGTTATGCCGAGGGAACTTTATTTCCCTGGACGGTGAGCGATTTTTCTCTAATGGATGCGATCGAGTGTGGCATTGTTAAGTTACCTCGCGTACCCGTGGCGGATAATATTCCCGGTGCGGATGTGCCGAAGTTTCGCAACCTTTGGGCGCATATCCGCAAGCGAATGCCGAAGAAGGGGCGAGGAAAGGCGAAAACTCTCGATCCTTTGAGTTTGCCTTCGGAGTTGCAAACGGCTTTAAATGTGCTTTACGGGCATTATCAGGAGACTTTTGAGTTATGGCAAGGGCAAGGAATTGAGGTGCCGCCTGTTTTTATTGTGGTTTGTAACAATACTTCCACCTCAAAGTTGATTTATGACTTTATTTCGGGGTTTCAGCGCCAAAATGAGGACAACGAGACGGAATTTTCTCAAGGGCGCTTGGCCTTGTTTCGTAATTATGACGATAATGGCGATCGCCTTTCGCGACCTCGTACTCTGTTAATTGATAGCGAGCAGTTGGAGTCGGGGGATGCTTTAGATAAGAACTTTCGTGAGGTTGCCTCGGAGGAAATCGATCGCTTTCGCTATGAAATTCGCCAAAGGGCAGGGGCGGGGGCAGATGTAGCGGAAACCCTCAAAGACCAAGATTTATTGCGAGAGGTGATGAATACGGTAGGCAAAGCGGGCAAGTTGGGGGAGTCCATTCGCTGCGTGGTGTCGGTGTCGATGCTTACAGAAGGCTGGGATTGTAACACGGTGACGCATATCCTCGGGGTGCGGGCGTTTGGGACGCAATTGTTATGCGAACAGGTGATCGGGCGGGCGTTGCGGCGACAGTCTTATGAGATTAATGGGGAAGATTTGTTTAATGTGGAATATGCCGATATTTTGGGGATTCCCTTTGATTTTACCGCCAAACCCGCGATCGCCAAACCTGCTCCCCCTCGTCAGACGGTACGAGTACAAGCGGTCAGCCCCGATCGCGATGCCCTAGAAATCCAATTTCCTCGGGTTGAGGGCTATCGGGTAGAGTTACCGAATACCCAGTTAACGGCGAAGTTTGGGGAGGATTCTTTATTGGAATTAACCCCGAATTTGGTGGGGCCGTCGGTGACGCGGAATGAGGGCATTATCGGGGAAGGGGTAGATTTGAATTTGAAGCATTTGGAAAAGATGCGGGAAGCAACGGTGCTGTTTCATTTGACGCGACATTTGATTTTTACTAAGTATCGAGATCCCGGAGAAGAGCCAAAATTGTACTTATTCGGGCAACTGAAGGCGATCGCCCGTCAGTGGATGCAGGGTTATTTGCGCTGTACTGGGGGGACTTATCCGGCACAGTTGATTTATCAAGAGATCGCAGATATGGCTTGCGATCGCATTCGTAAGGGCATTACCGAAGCGAGTATCGGCGATCGCCCAGTCAAGGCGATTTTAGATGCTTACAATCCAGTCAGTTCTACGGCTCACTTGAGTTTTAATACTTCTAAGGAGTCCCTCTGGAAGACAGATCCGCGTTTTTGTCATATTAACTGGGTTGTTTTGGATAGCGACTGGGAGGCGGAATTTTGTCGGGTAGCGGAGTCTCATAAGCAGGTGCGTGCTTATGTTAAGAATCACAATTTAGGGTTTGAGGTGCCTTATTTATATGGTTCGACTCCTCGGAAGTACCGACCGGATTTTATCGTTTTGGTGGATGATGGACGGGGGGATCTGCTCAATTTAATTGTGGAGATTAAGGGCTATCGTGGGGAAGATGCCAAGGAAAAGGCCAGTACGATGCGGAATTATTGGCTTCCTGGGATTAACAATTTGGGAACTTTGGGACGATGGGCATTTGCGGAGTTTCGCGCTGTTTTTGAGATCGAATCGGAGTTTAATCGGGCGATCGCGGATGCTGTAGCGGGGCGATCGCGGGAGGTAGAATGATGGTGAGAGCTTAAAGGGGGAGAATCTGGAAGTCCCTTCTTATTAAAGGGGGAGAATCTGGAAGTCCCTTCTTATTAAAGGGGGAGAATCCGGAAGTCCCCCTTTTTAAGGGGGATTTAGGGGGATCGAAACACTTAATATTTGTAATCAGCAACTCGGGTTAAATAAATTAACGCCAATTTTTGGAGAAACAAATGCCGCGCAAAACTAAACAACCCAAACAGGTTAAAACCTTGACCCACGAGGAAGCAAAACGCAAGAATATTCCCACTGCGGAACATCAATCGGTGATGGCAGATGAGGAGAAAAGCCCGATACAGGTGGCTTACGACCGGCGAAACCCCGACCTCGATCCTCAGTTGATTTGGCGAGGGAAGGATATTCGAGATTGGTCTTTGGTGGTGAGTGCGCCTCCCCTTTATATTCAAGAAAAGGTGCATCCGAAAGTGTTAATTGATGACTTGATGCGGCGCACCGAGGCACAACAAAAGGAAGTACAGTTAGATTTGTTTGCAACTTTCGACGGATTGCCCCAAGATGCTACAGCGACGGAGTTTTACCAGCATGAGGCTAACTGGTCAAACCGGATGATTCTGGGGGATAGTTTGCAGGTGATGGCGAGTTTGGCAGAGCGGGAAGGGTTACGGGGAAAGGTACAGTGTATTTATCTGGATCCCCCTTATGGGATTAAGTTTAATTCTAATTTTCAGTGGTCTACCACGAGTCGGGATGTCAAGGATGGCAAGCTAGACCATATTACGCGGGAACCGGAGCAAGTGAAGGCGTTTCGGGATACTTGGCGCGATGGGATTCATTCTTATTTGACTTATCTGCGCGATCGGTTGATGGTGGCAAGGGATTTGTTAACGGAAAGTGGGTCTATTTTTGTGCAAATTGGGGATGAAAATGTTCATCGGGTTAGGGCTTTGATGGATGAGGTTTTTGGTGATGAAAACCATGTTGCTATCATTCAATTTAAGAAAACAGGAGGCTTTGATTCTGGTTCTATCCCGTTAATTTGTGATTATATTGTTTGGTTTTCAAAAGATAAATCTTGTTTAAAATATCGCTCTCTTCTTGAAACAAAAATTTATGGTGAGGGTTCAGGAAAAAGATATAAATCAGTAATTTTAGAAAATGGAGAAGTGCTTCCTTCATCAAAATTTATAAGTGATAATGATGAACTTTTACTTCCCGAAAATGCGCGCCTTTTTTTAGGTAGTCCTTTAACTTCAGATGGTGCGCCAACTAAACCCTTTATTTTTCAATTTGAAGGAAGAGCTTTATCTCATAAACTTAATCAACATTGGAAAACCACACAAGATGGACTTCTAAGACTTGGAAAAGCGAACAGGTTATTTCTTACAAAATCTTTTATAAATTACCGACTATTCATAGATGATTTTGCTGCTACCCCATTAAATAATATGTGGTCTGACACAATGGGAACGGCTGAAAGAGATAAAATGTATGTTGTTCAAACGGTTTCAAAAGTAGTCGAACGCTGTATTTTAATGACCACTGACCCAGGCGATTTAGTCTTAGACCCAACTTGCGGATCGGGCACCACAGCCTACGTCGCCGAACAATGGGGACGGCGTTGGATTACCATCGATACATCCCGAGTCGCCCTCGCCCTGGCCCGATCGCGCATTATGGGAGCCCGTTATCCCTACTACCTCCTGAAAGACTCCCCCGCAGGACAGCAAAAAGAAGCAGAATTAGACCGCAAAATCGTCTCCAATGCCCCCACCCACGAAAATATCCGCCAAGGATTCGTGTACGAAAGAGTCCCCCATATCACCCTAAAAGCGATCGCCAACAACACCGAAATCGATACAATCTGGGAACAACATCAACCGAAAATCCTACAGGCATTAACCGACCTCAACGCAGCCTTAAACAGTCATAAAACCCCCTTCAAAGTCACCACAGGAGGGAGAGAAGGCAAAAGTATCAAATTCACCGATAACGGCATCGTAAAACTCCCTTCCGGCGAAGAAGTCCCCGCCAATGCCCTCCTAGAATGGGAAATTCCCCGAGAAAAACCCGAAGACTGGCCAAAAGAGACAGAGAAACCCCTAAAATCCTTCTGGCAAGCACGTATCGCTAGACAAAAAGAAATCGATGGGGCGATCGCCGCCAATGCAGATCGAGAATACCTCTACGACAAACCCTACGAAGATAAAGCGATCGTCCGCGTCGCCGGACCCTTCAGCGTCGAAAGTTTGTCACCCCATCGCGTCCTTGCGATCGACTCAGACGACGAACTTATCGACCCCAACATCACCCCAGACCGAAACCCAGGAGAAACCGACTTCGCTACCATTATTCTCGACACCCTAAAAGTTTCCGGCGTGCAGCAAGCTCACAAAGAAGACAAAATCGACTTTATCAGCCTCACAGGATGGGCAGGTAATTATATTTGTGCCGAAGGTCGCTATCTTGAAGAGGATAATAACAGCGAAAAACGCGCCGGAATCTTCATCGGACCCGAATTTGGTACCGTCTCCCGTCCCGACCTCGTAGCCGCCACCCGAGAAGCCGGAGAAACCGGATTTGATGTTCTCATCACCTGCGCTTTTAACTACGATGCCCAATCCGCCGACTTCAGCAAACTCGGGCGCATTCCCGTCCTCAAAGCCCGCATGAATGCCGACCTGCACATGGCCGACACTCTAAAAAATACCGGCTCCGGCAACCTTTTTGTGATATTCGGCGAACCCGATATCGACATCAACGAAATCGAAAACAATCAAATTTCAATCAAAATCCACGGCGTAGATGTATTTCACCCCCAGTCTGGAGAAATTCGCGCCAGTAATGCCGACGCGATCGCCTGTTGGTTCATCGATACCGACTATAACGAAGAGAGCTTTTTCGTGCGCCATGCCTACTTTCTCGGAGCCAGCGACCCCTACAAATCCCTAAAAACCACCTTGAAAGCCGAAATCGATGCGGAAGCCTGGGAAAGCCTCTACAGCGACATTTCTCGCCCTTTCCATAAACCCAAATCCGGTCGCATCGCCGTTAAAGTGATTAATCATTTAGGGGATGAGGTGATGAAAGTGTTTAACGTGGTTGACAACCTGAAGAGTTGAGAAAGAATATCCCAAACTCCAACCCAGATGGAAGAAAGTCTTAATAATTTACTAAATTTCTCAAGCATAAAGTCTAAATAAAGTACAATGACCACCAATAGAGGATTAACTAATAACTCAATTAACTAACCAAAAACCTAACCAAAAATATGACAGCAATTAATACCTCTGTAAACGGATCGAAGCCCCCAGAAGCCGCTCATGAAGAACATGATTTTAGAACTTTCGGGCTGCTGGTTTTCCTGATTTCTGAATCTTTAATGTTTGCGGCCTTATTTGTCTCTTATCTTATTTACCGTTCATCTCATTCAACTTGGCCTCCCGAAGGAACAGAAGTAGAACTTTTGCTTCCCACCATTAACACCATTATCTTAGTTTCCAGTAGTTTTGTCATTCATCGCGGCGATACGGCGGTTAAAAACAATGATATCCCTGGAATGCGTTTATGGTATGGTATTACGGCTGTAATGGGGGCAATTTTCCTCGGCGGTCAGGTTTATGAGTATTTAACATTAGGATATGGTTTGACAGAAAACGTCTTTTCTAACTGTTTTTATATCATGACCGGATTCCACGGTTTGCACGTTTTTATCGGCATTATGCTCATTTTAGGTGTTGTTTGGCGATCGCGCCGTCCCGGTCATTACCACGCCAACAAACACACCGGAGTCGAAATGGCGGAAATTTATTGGCACTTTGTCGATGTTATTTGGATCATTCTTTTTTCCCTTTTGTATATTTTGACACTCTTTTAAGATTGCCCAAAATCCAACCTAAATAGAGGATTTTCTGTAGCGAGAGGGACATTTTTATTGTTTCTCTCTTTTTCCTTTTTAGCCAATCTTTTGTTTTTGGCGATCGCGGCAAGTCCTTAATTATGTTTTAATCTTTTTGTAAACTTTTTTTAATGTTTGCCACAGGCAATCTGAAGAATACTTAAAGTCAATCTAGCAATTGCTGAAATTTCCTTAGCGATCACTCTTTAATTGATGAATTTAAAGTGAAAAAGGCTCATGACCGAATCAGTTCTTAAACCATCGATCGCACCGCTTTCCCCTCAAGTGCAAATTCGCCGCTTGGTCTGGAAAATCGCCATCGCTACCTTTTTATTGATGGCGGTGGGGAGTACCACGCGGGTGATGAATGCTGGCCTCGCCTGCCCTGACTGGCCCCTCTGTTACGGACAATTTTTGCCCTTTGAACAGATGAACATCCGGGTATTTTTAGAGTGGTTTCATCGCTTAGACGCAGCCCTTGTTGGGTTTAGCGCGATCGCCTTAGCGGGTTTGTCCTGGTGGTGGCGATCGCAACTGCCTCCCTGGTTGCCTTACGCTGCAACATTTGCCCTGGGGTCGATCCTCGTTCAAGGTATTCTCGGGGGACTGACGGTAACGGAACTCCTACGATTTGATATTGTCACCGCCCATTTGGGAACCGCTTTACTCTTCTTCTGTACTCTATTGGCGATCGGTGCCGCCTTGATGCCCTATAACGCAACAGGAACCGGAAAATATCTCTCTGGTTTGGGTCTAACCGCCGCGATCGCCATTTACCTGCAAAGTTTACTAGGGGCATTAGTCGCCTCTCAATGGGCATTACATCAGTGTTTATGGGGTTCGCACCTTTGCGCCGTTATGAACAGCCACCTGATCGGAGTCATTCCCGCCACTCTTAGCACATTAGCTGTTATTATTTTCGCTTGGCGCACTCCAGCACTCCATCCCACCCTACGAATTCTGGCCAATTCTGCGGCCTTATTAGTCTTGCTGCAAATTCTGTTGGGAGTGGCTACCTATCGCTTTCGGTTGCAAGTAGAAATCTTGACTATTTCCCATCAGGCGATCGGGGCAGCATTACTCGGGGTTTTGGTCATGTTTTCCGTATTAGCACGCCGAAATGTAACTCAATCTCAATCATTCCCTTAGCGGGACAGAAACCCATCTAGGACAATGCCCGCTAAAAACTTTTTTCTCACCTTGCACGTCATTTATTTAGGGAATTAATATGTTAGGAACAAGTTTACCTTCTCAACATGAGAACTTTCGAGAAGTTCTGCAAAGTTATATTCAACTAACAAAACCTCGCATCATTCCCCTGTTGTTGATTACAACAGCCGCTTCCATCTGGATTGCTTCTCAAGGAAATATCGATCCTATTTTACTGTTAATTGTCCTGCTGGGAGGAACTTTAGCCGCCGCTTCTGCTCAAACTTTTAATTGTGTTTACGATCGCGATATCGACTACGAAATGTTACGAACTCGCAAGCGTCCCATTCCAGCCGGTCGAGTTCAACCCCATCACGCCCTCATCTTTGCTATTATTTTAGGCTCTTTATCTTTCTCTTTGTTAGCATTGTTTGCTAATTTGGCCAGTGCCTTTTTAGCCATGTCTGGTATTGGGTTTTATATGATAGTTTATACTCGCTTTTTGAAGCGATCGACGGTTCATAATATTGTCATTGGTGGGGCAGCCGGATCGATTCCTCCTTTAGTGGGTTGGGCAGCAGTAACGGGGGGTTTAAGTTGGGCTCCCTGGTTACTTTTTGCGATTATTTTCCTTTGGACTCCGCCTCATTTTTGGGCATTAGCGTTAATGATTCGGGATGACTACGCGCAAGTTAATATTCCCATGTTACCGGTTATTGAAGGGGAAGAAGAAACTGTAAGGCAAATTTGGCTTTATACTTTAGCGGTTGTTCCTTTTACCTTCTTATTAATTTACCCTTTGGGTGTTTTGGGCTGGATTTACGGCGCGATCGCGGTGATTCTTAATGCTATTTTTGTACGCAAAGCCTGGCAACTCAAACAAAATCCCTCGGATAAAATTCTGGCAAAATCTCTCTTTAAATATTCCATTCTCTACATGATGCTTTTATGTGCGGGAATGGTTGTGGATTGTTTATTTCTGAGCTAAGTTTTGATTCACCACAAGAATACGGAAGACGCAGAGAGAATATCTTTGCGTTTTTTTCTTGATTGAGTGCATTAGTTCTTAAAGATATTTTAGTAGTTTTGATCGTTCGAGATGGAATTTTAGGATTTAATTTGCCCGATCCCAAAATCTTTTGCTAAAGTTAACTTGCTGTGATTGAAAAGACAGAAAAGATAGATGACAGAAAAACCTAGATTTCCCCGATCGCCTTTCCCTTCTTTCCGTTCTTTGCTCGTTATTGTATTGCGAAATGGCAGTTCGACACTTTTTGCTGTCCTGGGAACCTTAGCTGCTTTAGCGATCGCCAGTGGAAACACAAATCAATCTGTAGCGGGTGAGGAAAGCAAAGGAAATCTTTTAAATGCTTTCTTTAAAGCATCGACTCCCGCAAAAGATTCCCTTCTCGAAACTCCAACTCTCGAACCTATTCCCGATCGCGACGATCCCAAAGTTATTTCTTCTTCTCCTCAATCTTCTCAGAAAGCCGAAAAACTAGGGAAATTGGGCGATCGCGGTCCTAGTTTCCAGTTATTTCAGTTACCCGATCGCAGTAATTTCCGTTCTTCTTCTCGGAATTCCTCACAAGGAAGTAAGCAGGTTTCTAGAGAACAAACTGGGCGATCGCGAGAGTCTTCTTCCAAACAGAAATCCCCAATACCCCAAACAATTTCAACAACAAATTCAGAGCAGAAATCCACTCAAACCACGACACTTTTAAGATCAGATGCTGCTAATATTCCTTTTAATCTAGAAGATATTGTTTATTTAACTGTTGCCAACAATACCGAGATTAAAAATGCTTATCTCGATCGCATTGTGCAGAAAGCAGAATTTCGCCCCCAAGTTGAGCCAGTTTTGGCGAGAAGAACTAATGAAGCCGGAACAAATCAGGCAATTCCAGATCGTCAAAATCGCATTGAATTGGGTGCGGGAATTTCCTTATTAATGCCCACAAGAGAGCAATTGCAATTGAGTTGGTTGAGTCAATTGCGATCGCCATCTAATACTCAAACTAATGAAGATTCTTTACGCCAACGAGTCAATTTAAGATTAGCCCAACCCCAGCCGCGCGATGCTGGAGGGGCGATCGCGAAAAGTGATTTAGATATTGCGAGACTGCAAAAAAATATTAATATTTTGAATTTACAAAATACTCTCATCGATAAAATTACCACCTCCATCAAACTTTACCGTATCCTATTAACGCAACAAGAACAAGTTAAAAATACTCGCGCCGCTCTTGAAATAGCCAAAAAACACTTGCAAACCGCAACACATTTTCAAGGGCAATTACTGGAAGCAGAGAATGCTGTTAAATCTTCACGCTTGGCACTCTTAAATCAATTGGGAATTGATCGCGATCTGAAAATTGTCGCTACAGAAAATATTCGCCAAGAAACAGAAAAACTAATCGAATTAGACCCAGAAAAAATTCGTGAAGTCACCTTTGCTAATCAACCGAATTATTTAGCAGAATTACTACAAGTCTTGCTCCAAAGTCAAAACAATTTAGCACAACTCGAAGAAACGATTCAGACAGAAATTAGCGATCGCCTTCGGGATATTGAGGTACAATTTCAGCAAATACAATTCGCGCAGGAGGAAGTCAAACTCGCCGAGGGAAAATTAGAAGCCCAAGAAGCCCTGGTAAAAGCGGGAAAAAGCGATAACTTTCAACTTCAACAGGCTCAACAAGATTTGCTCGACGCTCGTAATGAAGAAATTCGCAGGCGTGTAGAATATCTGAATACTTTAACCGACTTGCAACAGACTCAGGGAACAACATTAGCAGATTGGCAGATTATTTTAGAAATGGGAAACCATAATCAATAACCACAACCAATTTCCTGTAAAATCAAAAAGATTAATAAAATTTTAATTTTTCCCGTCTTATGAAAATCTGTTTGGCGGTTTCCGAACCCATTACAATTCTAGTAGAACAAGAATCTGTTCCCATCCAACACTATCTCCGTCAACCCCAGCGTTTAGTTAGTGCGATCGCAGATCCGAAATTGATGGAAACTTTGGGAGGCGATCGCTATCGCTTGAAAATGCGTCCCCTCAATCTTTTAAACCTCTACCATTTTCAGCCTACAGTTGTTCTTAAAGTTTGGTCGAGTAGTCGAGGCACTGTTTATTTACAGTCAGAATCTTCTGAAATACGGGGAGTGAATTACATTAATGCTCGCTTTTCTCTTAAAGTCAATGGCTTGCTTTCTATTCTCCAAAAAGAAGGAAAAACTTATCTTAAAGGAGAGGCTTTTGTAGAAGTTAATGTTGAACTTCCGCAACTGTTCTCATTAACCCCTAAATCTCTACTGGAAACCGCCGGTCAAAGTTTAGCAAAAAATGTTTTATTGAGAATTAAACAACGTCTTCTCTCTCATCTTTTAGCAGATTATCACCAATGGGCAAAAGGAGAAGAGTTAATCCTTGATGATACTATTAAGAATCAAAAGTCAACTGGCGAAGATTTAGTATGGAGTTGGAAACCGTAGTATTAACGGGAGGTTTTGGCTCCCGTCTCAGATCTGTTGTTAGCGATCGCCCGAAACCAATGGCTTTGGTTAGAGGACGACCCTTTCTCGAGTGGATTCTGCTAGAACTATATCGAGTCGGAGTTCGCCGCATTATTTTAAGTATTGGCTATCTGGGGGAACAAATACAATCTTATTTTGGTGATGGTTGTCAGTGGAATTTAGATATTGTTTATGTTCGCGAATCTGAACCTTTAGGGACAGGTGGTGCAATTCAATATGCTTTACCTTACATTCAAGGGCAATCTTTTTTAGTGCTGAATGGAGATTCATTATGTCAATTTGAATTACAACAGCTTATGGAAATCCGCGATCGCTACCAAGCAAAGGCAGCGATCTGGCTGGCTAAAGTTGAGAATAGCGATCGCTATGGTAGCGTGAAGATTAACGAAAATAATGCGATCGTTGGTTTTTATGAAAAATCGCAAACTATTAAGACAGGATTAATCAATGCGGGAGTTTATTTACTCACAAAAGATAATTTTTCTTGTCCTTCGGGAAAAATTCCTTGGTCAATCGAGAAAGATATTTTTCCCCAGCTAGTCGGTTCGGATTTATACGGAGTGATCGGAGATGATATCTTTATTGATATTGGTACACCAGAGTCCTATTTAGCGGCAGATTCATTTTTACGTCAATATTGGCAAAATCGGCAAATATGAGCGAGATTGCTTATTACTTAGAGACTACTAGATCGGGATAGACAGATTATTGTAGAATGGCGTTACTTTCTGATCGCATTCAATGATTACTAGGATAGAGAAAGTCCTGATCGAAGCCAATTTATCAAAATTTACCATTTCAACAATGTTAAAGCGTGCAAATATTGTTTTATCCCAAGGAAGACATAGAGGGATAGATGATTATATGGACTATCTGCTCGAGTTGCTAAACTCTATTTATGAATCGGTCATGATTGGAGATACCTATCGAGCAGATTCCCATAACTATATTATTGACGGCAATTTTTCTAACGAACGCGACGAGATCGAAATTCTCTCTTCTGCTGGAGTGGTTATTATATTTATTGCCAGCGAGTGGGTGCATTTTTTTAAGGGAGTTTTATACTTTAATACATTTCAACATCGTGATTTTCTCATCTCTCGTTTCTTACGAAAATTATCTAAAAAACGCAGAAGCATATTAACCAATCGTCCGCTCAAAAAAATTCTTTCCAAATTCTTTGATGTAAAAATTGATGAGCTTTACTATTTAGCCAATAGATCTGAGGAGTTTGAAAAAAACGCTTCATTTTTCACAGCTATAATCGGACCATCAAAAGATTTGGTAACACCCTATAGCGATTTTTATAAAGTTCCTGCTTTTGCCATAGAACCATTATTTGAAGAGGGAAAATTCTTAGATAGAGAGATAGAGAGTTCGCCGAAACTATTTTTTTCAGGGAAGCTAACCAAATTTCGTCAAGCAGTGCTGTCAAATCTCAATAAAATTCATCCCAATCTAACTATTGAATATGTTGAGAATAGCACGAATCTACCGCCAGAAAAATTTACCCACGAGTTATATATTCCGCAAAAGTTTAGGTGGCCTTACAGCAGTCCTATCCGCACATATAGATCGTATACGCAAGGCTTCATCCCCGTCAATTTTTCGCAATACAGCCAGAGTATCATGGATAGTTATCTACCAATTTTATCGGAATCATCAGAATCTTATAAACAATTCATATCCTATAAAACAGAAAATTTAGTTGAAGGCGCAAAAGCTAGTAATGCCGTGAGGAAAGAACAAATTAAAGTTTATGTAGAATATCTAAGTCAAGGGTTGGAACAAGCAAAAATAAAGCCGACAGTTTCTCAAAATATTCAGTTAGTTTTGGAAGGCTATAAAGGCTTTAATATTGTGAAAGTTGATAAGGAATATTATGCCATTCCTCAATGCGAAGGAAAATTTAGCCTCGATCGCATTGAAAGAAAAGATCATTCTGTTTTCTTTATGGCAGAGAATGAAGCGGATGTGTGCCGTCAAATCATAGCATTCAATGAACATTTTCAACTGAATACTTATAAAATTCAATTGATTAAAAAACAGTATCAAGGCTTTAATATTGTGAAAGTGGATAAGAAATATTATGCTATCCCTCAAGAAGAAGGAAAATTTAGCCTCGATCGCATTGAACAAAAAGACTACTCAATTTTGTTTGTAGCGAATTCGCAAGCAGATATTCATCGTCAAATTACAGAGTATAAAAATTCTCAAATAGATCCGGGGAAAAGTAAAATTCAGTCAACGATAGAAAATTATATCAGTCAACTTATCGCAGTTCTATTCGATCGCTAAATATAAACTCCTTTGATCTATTGAGTTTCTACATATCGCCATGCAAGCAAATAAATGCCTTGATGTTTTATTCGTTAATCCCAATTCTTCTGCAAAAGCCTATCAAGATTTGGCGAAAACATATTCTGCGATCGAACCGCCAACCTGGGCGTTATTATTAGCACAGGCTTGCCGTTCTAATGGTTTTAAAGTTGCAATTCTCGATTGCGATGCGGAACGTTTAACCTGCGATCGCGCTATTCTTCGGATTAAAGAAGCTAATCCCCGTTTGGTTTGTTTTGTTATCTACGGACAGAACCCAAACTCGGGAACGACGAATACAATTGGAGCTAGTGAATTAGCCATAGAATTAAAGCAAAATGAGCCAGATTATCCTATTTGTTTTGTCGGCTCTCATATCAGTGCTTTGCCCAAGGAAATTCTTTCTTTACCCTTCGTTGATTTTGTCCTCTTAAATGAAGGAGTTTATGCTTTGCAAAATCTCCTAAGAACCGATCTGAAAAATTCTCTCCATAAAGTTAAGGGAATTGGTTATAAGCAAGACGGTTATCTAATTCTCAATCCTCCCGAAAGAGTTGTTCCTCAAGAACGAATGGATATTGATTTACCGGGTTATGCTTGGGATCTTCTTCCTTATCAAAAAAAGCCCCTGGATCTCTATCGCGCTCATTTTTGGCACGCAGAATTTGACCATAATAAGCGCACTCCTTTTGCTGCATTGTATACGTCTCTAGGATGTCGCTTTGCTTGCGATTTCTGCATGATTAATATTATCAATCGCGTCGATAATAATGATAATATTAATGCTTCTCACTCCAAAGGAATGCGTTTTTGGAGTTCGGAGTTTATTCTCAAAGAGTTTGAAAAGCTGGCAGGTTTAGGAGTCAGTACCATTCGCATTTCTGATGAGATGTTCTTTTTGGATCGACGCTATTATGAACCGTTAATTCAAGGGTTGATCGATCGCGATTTGGATTTGAGGATGTGGGCTTATTCTAGGGTAGATACCGTGCGCGATCGCGCCTTGGATGACTTCAAAAAAGCCGGGATCGGCTGGTTAGCTTTAGGAATAGAAGCAGGGAATCAAATGGTGCGACAGGAAGTCTCTAAAGGGAGTTTTCAGGAAATTAACATTCGCGAAGTTTGCCAAACAATCCAATCCCATGATATTAACATCATCAGCAATTATATTTTTGGTTTTCCCGATGATAACTTGGAGACAATGCAGCAAACTCTCGATTTAGCCCTCGAGTTAAACACTGAGATGGCTAATATCTACCCTTGCCAAGCACTTCCAGGCAGTCCCATGTATCATATTGCTAAACAAAAGGGTTGGGAATTGCCCGATTCTTACGAAGGATATGCTTTTTTAAGCTATGAGTCTTTTCCTTTGCGAACTAAATATCTGAGTGCGGCAGAAGTGTTAAAATTTCGAGATAATGCTTGGCAAACTTACTTTACAAATGAAAAGTATTTATCTCTTATTGCTGCTAAATTTGGAGAACAAGAACGTAAAAATATTGAAGATATGGCTTCGATTAAATTAAAAAGGAGGATTCTCGGTGACTGATGCGATCGCCTACCCCAAACCCAATCTATTAACAAAGGAAGACTTGATTGCCTTTGAGGAAGAAATTGCCAATCTTTTCAACTTAGCTAAGATTCGTGCGCCCATTCATTTATATTATGGAAATGAAGAACAGATTATTAAAATTTTTCAGAAGATTCGCCCCCAAGATTGGGTATTTTGTTCTTGGCGCAGTCATTACCAATGTTTATTAAAAGGAGTACCTCGCGAACAATTGCGCCAAGAAATTTTGGACGGGCGATCGATTTCCCTTTGTTTTCCAGAATATCGAATTTTTTCCTCGGCAATTGTTGGGGGTGTTTTACCGATTTCTGTCGGTACGGCTATGTCCATTAAAATGAGAGGTGAACAAAGTAAAGTTTACTGTTTTATGGGGGAAATGACCGCAGAAACAGGCATTGCTTATGAGTCGATTAAATACAGTCGTAATCACAAATTACCAATACATTTTATTGTTGAAGACAATGAAAAATCTGTTTGTACAGATACCCGAGAAGTTTGGAATCAGCCGCGTTTAAGTTTTGAAGAGTTTGAAAATCAAGAGGATGAGTACATTACCTATTATCGATATGAAACCAAATATCCTCATGCTGGGGCAGGTATTCGTGTTGAATTTTAATGTAGAGATATTGCCTACAACGCGCAAATCTAGAATTTTATCAATCTTTGTAACAGAAAGGACTTGCTAGATGAAGTATTTTGATGAACTCAAGCGATCGATGAATTTCTTGGCTGAAGACCCCAGAGTTGTTTTCATCGGTCAAGCAGTCGCGGTCAAAGGAACTGCGATGACTAATACTTTAAAAGAAGTTCCTTTAGATAAAAGAATTGAATTACCCGTAGCGGAAGAAATGCAAATGGGAATGACCATAGGAATGGCTTTAACGGGCCTAATTCCGGTTAGTATATTTCCTAGATGGAACTTTCTTCTTTGTGCTATCAATCAATTGGTTAATCATTTAGATAAAATTCCAATAATGTCAAATGGAAGATTCCAAACTAAAGCCATTATTCGCACTGGCATTGGTTCAGAACGCCCTCTACATCCCCAATATCAACATATTGGGGATTTTACCGAGGCAATTTCTCGCTGTTGTACAACCATTGAAGTCATTCGCTTAGAAGAACCCAAAGATATTTTTCCTGCCTATGAATTTGCCCTCAAACGCGAAGATGGAAAAAGTACAATTGTGGTTGAATATGGTGATTTTTATCATGAAAAGTAAGACAAGCTAATGAAACCAAAAACTTTATATATAGCTGGTCATACTGGACTTGTTGGTTCTGCACTATTAAGGCGTACAATAGGAGATACAAATTATTCTATAATTACGCGAACTCGTGCTGAACTAGATTTAATGAACTCAGAAAGCGTGGGGCAATTTCTACAACGAGAACAACCCGATCGCGTTATTATTGCAGCCGGTCGAGTGGGAGGAATCTCAGCCAATCAAACCTATTCAGGAGAATTTATTCACCAAAATTTAACGATTCAAAATAATTTAATTCATCAAGCGATGAAAGCAGGAATTAAATCTCTTATTTTTTTAGGGAGTTCTTGTATGTATCCCAAACATTGTCCTCAACCCATGTCAGAAAATTCCTTACTAACGGGTGTGTTAGAAGAAACTAATTTGCCCTATGCGATCGCTAAACTTTCCGGTTGGGCAATGTGCTTGGCATATAATCAGCAATACGGGACGAATTATATCACTGTAATTCCTGCGAATTTGTACGGCATTAACGATAACTTTCATCCCCAAGATAGTCACGTCATTCCGGGGATGATTCGTCGCTTTCACGAGGCGAAAATAAACGACGCAAAGAAAGTTATTATTTGGGGAACAGGCAAACCGAAACGGGAGTTTTTATTGAGCGACGATCTAGCAGATGCCTTAATTTTTTTGTTGGATCATAACCATAATTCCTCTCAACTGATTAATATTGGCAGTGGAGAGGAAGTGAGTATCGCAGAACTAGCAGAAATAATCAAAGAGATTGTGGGTTTTGAGGGTCGTTTGGTGTTTGATACGGATAAACCAGATGGAATGCCCCTAAAACGATTGGATAACTCCCAAATAGAAAAGCTGGCTTGGTCTGCTCAAACTTCCCTCGCGGAAGGAATTAAAAAGGTTTATCGATGGTGTTTAGATGGTAGGATTTTGAAGGAATAGTCATGCGATCGCTCTAGACACTAAAACTCTTGATTTCTATTCCAAATTCATTTTCAAAAATCATAACCTCCCCTAGTCCCCCATCTAGCCATTTTTTGCGTAATGTTAAAACTTAAAATTAATTATACATTTCTTGGATTAAACGTAATTCTTATTTGTTTGAATATAGTTTATTGGCTTTCTTCAACTATTCCCCTACATGACAGTCTTTTTACATTACAATCATTTCATGTTTTTTATAGAGATTTTTTGTTGTATGGAGAGCTACCCGGATGGCTACCCTATAATTTTTATGGTTTACCCAGCGATTACTATTTACTAACATGCCTTTCACCATTTCAGTATTTTGCTTTCTTTTTAGGTAAAGTATTTCACATTAAAAATACGTATTATCTCTTTTTATTTTCTGTTTACCTCGAACAACTTCAACTCCTGACAGGGTCTTATTTGTTAGCTAAAAAAGTGTTGCATCAGAAAATTTCAATTATATTTATGTGTGCTGGAATTCTTTTGAGTTCTTTTTTGTATATACAACCTTTCTTTAATTTTAAACTATTTAGTTTTTTCCCTTTAGTATTTTTTCTGATTTTAAAATTTTTAGACAATTTTAATTTTTTGTACCTTGGTCTGACAGGATTAATCAGTCTTTTATCTCTATTCGGCAATGCTGCCTTTTTCGCTCCTATTTTAATTTACATACCTCTTCTTTTCTTTTTGATTATTTTCTTAACAAGAAACTATCTAAAACTAAGCATAGTATTCTTAAAACACCTCAAACCAAACGTAGCATTCTTAAAAAAACAATTAAAAAGATTACTAAATCCTTGGTTTATTTTATTTAGTATTATCTTTATTCTTATTGCTTTGTGCTATTTATTTATTGCTTCGGAAGCCCTTAACTTTAGTGTCTTAACATCCATAGATCGAGATCCTAACACTAGGAAAGCTCCACTCAGCGTATTTTTAACCTATGGAGGAAGCACTTCTATACTCAGATATTTAGAGTTTATATGGGGCATAGGCTTCTCAGAAGCAGTGATTTATGTAGGGTTGATCCCCATCGTATTTTTGATATACTCAGTTCTTTTTGTCAGAAATACAATATTTTATAGTTCTTTGATATGTTTACTTGCAATACTAGCTGTTGGCTTAGGCCGTCAAGGTCTCATAGCCCCAATAATTTATCATCTTCCACTTTTGAGCTATTATCGCCATATTGGACTTCTTGGACCCATAGCAAAAATATTTCTTTTACTCTGTGCATCATTAGGAATCGATCATTTCTTCGAGAGTTTGTCAACTAAAAGAAGAAAAAAGAACCAAAAAACCCTTATAACTTGTTCGATCATTATTGTCTTCATATCTTCGCTCTACTTTTTATTTGAGGATAATCCACTCTTTTTAAACTTTCCACATCATGCGCTAAATCCCTACTTTTTGAACGGATTTGCAATAGCTTTGCTGCTGTTATTTCTTGTTGTTAATGTGTATTTTTTTCATAGAAGTAGCAGAAAGATAAAGTCAATTTTAATTTATAGTTTCTTAATACTTTATTTGCTCGATATATTTTCTTGGCATTTATCATATCTAATTTTCAGTGATAGTTATTCACCTGACAGTGTAAAATCTTTTGTTGTTAAAAATTACGACCTCCAAATGAAAAGATTTGAAACCATAAATCAATTAAAAAATAGTCGTTCGTTATCAGTATTTCGCGATATTGTAGCGAGTAAACCCGAATTTGCACGTTATGGACTTATATATACTTTTGCTGATGCTGACCCCTGCATTCCTATATATCGACAAGATTTTTGGACTACATTTGTTGATGATTTTATGAAACTAAGACTTTCTTTTCAACAAAAACAAACAGGAAAGTTACCTGAAAATCGCCAGGGTCATTATGGAACAATTTTTCCAACTTATGATGATTCTTTGTTTTACAACACTATTGGATGTACTGCCTCTAAAATCAGGTTTGGTATTCCTTCTGAAAACTTGAGACAAGAGTTTAATAATGATGATGTCACCACAATTTTACAAAAATTAGACAATCCCAATGCCATTATTGTTAATGAATATGGTAACAACAAACCAAGAGAATTTTTAGAGGATATTAATTCTGTTGAAGATCTACAAAATGATTTGCTTAACGTTAAGATTGTTGATTTTTCCTTGAATTCATTAGAACTCGATATTGAGCTAAAAAAAGAGCCTACAACACCTCTATGGCTTATATACGCTGATGCCTTTCATCCCAGTTGGCAGGCTTTTGTAAATGAAAAACCTGCCAATATTTTTATGGCAAATTATGCTTTTAAAGGAATAAAACTGACGAATTTAAAAATGGGTGTCAATCATGTTTCTTTCCATTTTAAACATCTTAGGAAAGTGCGAGTTTTTCTTACCATTGTCCTTTTCTTAGTTTCCTGCTGTTTGATTATGTTGACATTTCTAAATATTTTCACATTTGAACGTTCCTAAAGGCTAACTATTGAGATGTAATCCCTCAAAAAGCCGTATCTTCCTGGACTTTTTCCGGGTACATCTTAGGAAAGTTGCGTCGAACATAGTCCTGTAAACATTTATCTAGTCGAGAGTCTTCATGCTTAGAAATCAAATTAGATAACAGGTGCACAAATCGCCAAGGGCGAAGAATATATTGAGTACCAAAGAATATTAAGTGTGCTAAAATGCGAAGAAGGTGAAGTTCCTCGGTCGAGATTTTTTTGCACCAAGAAACCGTTCGAGTCGGATCGACTAAAGAGTGTAAACTTAAAAAATAATCATCAGAAATTTCAGGAATTTTATTCTCTTCCCTAAGTTCTTGGAACAATTCCGATCCGGGGTATGGGGTAAAAACAGAAATTGATACATCATAAACACCACTCCAAGCTATTTTGACTAAAAACCAGATGGTTTGCCAAACGTCGTAACGGGTTTCGTTGGGAAAGCCAATAACAATGTTAAATTTAGTAATCAAGCCGCTTTCAATGGCTGCCTTCATAGAATTTAACATTCGGTCAATTCTGACCCCTTTTTTGATTTCTTTCAATGTTTTACTCGAACCCGTTTCAGGAGCAAAGGTTAAATTGTAACACCCCGTTTCGTAGAGGAGTTGACAGACTTCTTTATCAATTGCTTCTGTGCGAGTTCCACTGGGTAATTGCCAAGTGAAATGAAGATTGCGTTCCTTAATGAGTTGGCAGAATTTAACAACCCATTTTTTTTGCACGATGGCCGTGAGGTCATAGAAGTCCACATTAGTAACATTGTATTTTTTGAGATATAGTTCGATTTCATCTAAAACTAATTCGGGTTGACGTGGAATCCATTTCGTTGTCCACATAGTGGGATTGGAACAAAAGGTACAGCGATGAGGGCAACCTCTTGTCGCAATCATTGACATACTGCGTCCCCGGTTAATGCCAGAACTCAGATTATTGTTCAAATAAGTTTCCAGAGGCAGGAGATGCCAAGCAGGTAGTGGAATGTCATCAATTGCTTTTATTCTTCCCCTTGGAGGAGTTCGCAAAATTTTTCCATCCTGTCTTAGAACCAAACCGTTCACTTCTTTCATGGTGGATAGATTTGCCAAGCGATCGACAACTTCTACTAAGGTTTCTTCTCCTTCTCCTAAGACACAGTATTCTACAGCCGAACAGTTTTCTAGAGTGAATTCGGGCAGGGCAGTAATATGCTCTCCTCCGGTCAGTATGGGAACTTGCGGAAATCTCTCTTTTAAGGACTCAATCAGTTGTCGAATGTAAGGCCAATCCTGAGAAAACATACAACTGACTCCGATTAAATCGGTATGGGGGGGAACTCGTTCTACAATTTCGTCTTTTAACAGACCTGTTGCCACTATTTCATTATCAAATAGAGATGTTCTTTGGAACGGAGCTTCGCCAAGTGCATCTATTGTAGTCACCAAATGCCCGGCTTCGATTAAACTGGACGCAAGATAAGCAAGTCCAATGGGGGGGGTCAAGGAACCAGTACCAGAATGACGAGATATTAAAGCAGGAGGACGAACTAAGGTTATATGAGACATGGGAGAGTAATTTGGGAATCGGTTTTTAGTAAACTTTGATCTCATCGTCCCATCATGTTATCAAAATTGACGTTAAGAAAAAATGATTTTTTATTTGCTTAAATGATCGTGTTTAGGGAGAGCAACCATGATACATTGATATCCCAATAATCCAGGCATGAATTTAGTTAATACAGCTAATAGTCGATTCATTATAACCATTAAAGGGTTATTAGCTGATAGGCCTAGCACAAGTTCAATAGGCATTACACTCATCATTTCTTTAACGACTTTGTATCCATTAGTTTCTAAAAGATGACGGGCAGTGTGGCGTGTATAGAAACGATAATGAGTTTTATCTAAAATGCCTCGTTCGGTATAGTTCCAACTCCCTATCAATAGAGATAAGCGAATTGTAATATTCGCAATGTTAGGAACTGAAACTAAAAGTTGACCATGTTTATCCAAGACTGAGTGACAATCTCTGAGTAAAATTTCTGGAAATCGAAGATGCTCTAGAATATCTAAGAGTAAAACTTTATCAAATTTCTCACCTTTTAATTGAAGTACCGCATCTTCTAGTCCATTTTCAAGATCTGCTTGAATAAACCTCTGAAATTTATTTTTAATATCGGGATCGTTAATTAAATCTATTCCTGTGACCTTATTATTGTTTTTAGAAATTAGAGAAGCGAAAAATCCTTCACCACAGCCAATGTCTAATACATTAGAGTTGCTTCCTACAAGTTTTACAAAAAAGTCATGACTTGAATATTTACTTTTTTTGATCGGATAGTGAATATAATATTCTTTATACTCTGGATAGTTTTTAATGGAATGGATAGTTTTTTTGTATCGTCTTACAGATTGAAAGACATCTTTGGCATACTTTAATCCATTAACGTAGCAAATTTCATTCCCATAGTAGGTGGGAATTGGCACTTCTTTAATAGAAAAGTTTTGATGATGAAGTTTGATAATAATTTCAGTATCAAAATGAAAATCATTGGTCATGGCAGACATATCAATTTGCTTGAGTGCTTTAAGATTATAGGCACGATAACCATTATGAAATTCAGTTAAATTCATACCTAATGACCAGTTTTCAAAAGTTGTTAATATTTTATTGCCAATAAATTTGTATAAAGGCATTCCTCCCTTAATTGCTCCCCCATAATTAGGCATCATTCTTGACCCAAAGACAGCATCAGCTTCACCTGTAATAATGGGATGATAAAGATGAGATAAAATTTCTGGCGCATATTGACCATCACCATGTAAAAGCACAACAACATCAAATTCTTGATCGATTAGATATTGATAGCCTAATTTTTGGTTTCCCCCGTAGCCTAAATTTTTCGGATTTTTAAAAACCTTTAAATGTTTTATTTTCATAGTAGTTTTATAATCACTAGCCAGTTCATAGGTATTATCTTGACTTGCATCGTCAAAAACAACGACTTCTTTCACATTGTTCCAAACATTTTGAGGGATTCGCTTAAACACTTTTGCCAGGGTGTCTACTGCATTATAAGCAACAATCAAAATACCTATTTTTTTTCCTTGATTATCAGCTTGATTATCGGCTTGATTATCGGCAGGTATATTGAGAATAGATTGACGTTTTCTTTTATTTTTTTTCACTTGCAAAGTCATTAGTTTTTCTCCAATTGTTATATTAGTTTATGGGAACAGGCCTCCTGTGAACGCCAAAGAACTAATCAAACACCTAGAACAGAAAATTCTCAATAAAGTCTAGGACTCAACTCTCAAAATAGCTCAAAACCCCTCTCTTGTAACCCACCAAAACCCAAAAAAGAAAAAAGCAGTAAAGAGAAGAATAGGACAAGCCTTGCTGAAATTAGCGAAGAGATTGTTTCGGTGGTGGTATAAGGTTATAGTTTGACTACGATCGCATCTTTGGATAAATTTGTTACAAACAAAAGATCGGCAATTGAATATTCCCAATCTAGGAGTTGCTAGTTATGATCGGGATCAAATGTATGTAACCTTGGTCATTAAAGAGTCAATTGCTTAATTTTACACAAACAAAAACATGAAAATTTTGGTTACGGGTGGTGCGGGTTATATTGGCTCGGTTTTAGTGCCGATGCTATTACAAAAAGGCTATAAAGTGACCGTTCTCGATAACTTTATGTACGGTCAAACTTCGTTGCTGGATTGTTGTTACGATCGCAATCTCGAAATTATCCGAGGAGATGTGCGCGATCGCGATTTAATTAAAAAACTCATCTCTCAATGTGATGTTATTCTACCCTTAGCTTGTTTAACAGGAGCGCCCCTGTGCGATCGCGATCCCGTGGGAGCAAAACAGATTAATTACGATGCAGTGCGCTTTATTGCTGAGTGTAAATCCCCCGAACAAATGCTCATTTTTCCCTGTACCAATAGTGGCTATGGTGTGGGAGAAGAAGGCATCTTTTGTGATGAAAATACTCCCATGCGTCCAGTTTCTCTTTACGGACGGCTCAAAGTCGATCTTGATCGCTATCTGTTAGACCGAAGAGATTGCGTGACCTTCCGTTTTGCCACAGTATTTGGCATTAGTCCTCGGATGCGGTTAGATTTGCTTGTGAATGATTTTACCTATCGTGCCGTCGTCGATCGCACCGTGGTTCTTTTTGAGGCACATTTTAAACGCAATTATCTCCATGTACGAGATGCTGCGGGGGCTTTTATTCATGCGATCAAGAACTATTCGACAATGAAAGGCAAACCCTTTAATGTTGGACTGTCTGAGGCTAATCTGAGTAAACAAGAACTCTGTGAAGTGATCCAGTGCCATGTTCGGGAATTTCGTTTTATTCTCTCCGAAATTGGCAAAGACCCCGATCGCCGCAACTATATTGTTAGTAACGAGCGCATGGAAGCAACAGGATTTAAAACCCAAGTTTCCCTCGATCGCGGCATTCAGGAACTCGTCAAAGGCTACCAAATTATCAGAAGAAATCAGTTTTCTAATCTTTAAAAGTATCCCATGATTATTACCCGCACCCCCTATCGACTGTCTTTATTTGGAGGAGGCACGGATTATAATCCTTGGTTTCAAGAACATGGCGGATTGGTGATTGCTTTAGGAATGGCACATTATTGTTACCTCACTGTTCGTTACCTGCCCCCATTTTTTGAGCATCACAGCCGTATTGTTTACTCCCAGATTGAAAATGTTGCCAAAAACCAAGAGATTACCCATCCTTCCATTCGCGGTTGTCTGGAATATTTAAAAATTTCTCAAGGTTTAGAAATTCACCATGATGGAGATTTACCCGCTCGATCGGGGATTGGTTCCAGTTCCTCCTTTACTGTCGGTCTCCTTCATGCCCTTCATGCTCTACAAAATCGCACGTCTTCTGCCACACAATTGTCATTAGAAGCGATCGAAGTTGAACAAGTTCTATTAAAAGAATCTGTTGGCATTCAAGATCAAATTATGGCTGCTCACGGTGGTTTACAAGTGATTGAAATGAAAGCGGGGGAAGAATGGACAATACGCGATTTGTTACTATCTCCCGATTATTTAAAGTATTTAGAATCGCATATTTTATTAGGTTTTAGTGGTATCAATCGCATCGCAGAACAATATGCCCACGCTAAATTAGAGAACATAAAACAAGGAAAAAAAACAGAAGAACTTAGTTCTATTCATGCTCTTGCAAGAGAATCTCTGCAACTTTTTTCTCACCAAGAGTCCTTGGAGGCGATCGGACAATTGCTCGACAAAAGTTGGCAGTTCAAGCGTCGTTTAGCTGAAGGAATTTCAGCCGTTTGGATGGACGATCTTTATCAAATTGCGTTGCGATCGGGAGCCTTTGGTGGTAAATTAATGGGAGCAGGAGGAGGCGGATTTTTCTTCTTTCTTGCTCCCCCCGAAAAACATGAAAAAATTCGTCAAGCTCTTCCCCAAATTAAAGTTTGGCCACCCTTTAAAATTGATTGGATGGGTTCACAAGTGATTTTTTCAGGTTTATCTACCAAAATGTAAATAATTAGCCAAATATTTGGCTAACTAATTAGCTATGAGCAATTTCGGTCGTAGACTTCGAGAACATCAAGTTCTGGTTTCTCAACTAATCGATCTCGATAAACGAGGTGTAATTGAAGAGGCGATCGCCCTACTTTATTCGACTCTATCTTGTCAATTACCTATTTTGATTTGTGGCAATGGTGGCTCTGCTGCGGATGCACTGCATATTTCCGGCGAACTGGTGGGAATATTTTTAAAGCCCAGAAAGGCTTGTAACGTTATTTGTTTAAATGCGAATGTATCGGTTTTAACAGCATGGACCAATGATTATGAATGCGAGTCAGTTTTTTCCCGTCAAGTTGAGGCCCACGGTCAGCTAGGAGGAATTTGTTGGGGAATATCCACCAGTGGTAACTCTCAAAATGTTGTACTTGCCCTCAAAACCGCTCGAGAATTGGGAATGAAAACCCTCGGTCTCACCGGAAAAAGTGGTGGAAAAATGGCTCAATATTGTGATGTACTAATTGACACACCTTCTACAATTACCCCGAGAATCCAAGAATTACATCTTTTGTTATATCACTATATTTGTGAAGAGGTTGAGGTGCGTTTATGTCAACTGCCACAGATTGCCATGTCTAATTAAATATCTTCTGATTCTATTCATTTTTCTATTCATTTTTGGTTTGCCTGATATGACTTTTCCCTTAATGCGAAACAATATTCTCCGAGAAGATTTAGATGCCCTGATTGCCTTTCTCAAACAAGAAGATCCGATCTTAACTCAGTCCACCAATGTTAGAGCCTTTGAGGAAGAGTGGTCGGAATGGTTAGGAGTCAAGTATAGTATATTTGTTAACTCAGGATCTTCAGCCAACCTCTTAACGATGGCTGCTTTAAAACTGCGCTATCCTTCAGGAGGAGAAGTTATCGTTCCACCACTAACCTGGGTATCTGATTTTACCTCGGTACTGCAAAATGGCTTTACACCCGTTGTCGTCGATATCGATCGCCATACTTTAGGCATGAATTGCCAGCAAGTTATTGCTCAATTAAACAAAAATACGCGAGCAGTTTTTTTAACCCACGTACAAGGTTTTGATGCCTTAACCGACGAACTCTTAGAAGAGTTAGACCGTCGCAAAATTGTTTTAATTGAGGATGTTTGCGAGTCTCACGGTGCAACTCATCATGATAAAAAATTAGGAAATTTTGGCTGGATCTCTAATTTTTCTTTTTATTACGCTCACCACATGAGTACCATTGAAGGAGGGATGATTTGTACAAACGATGAGACCGTTTATCAACAACTGCGAATGTTACGCTCTCATGGAATGGTTAGAGAAGCCAGCAGTTTCGATCTCAAACAAGAATATCAGAAAAATTATCCCGATCTCAATCCCGATTTTATTTTTGCATTTCCAGCCTATAATGTTCGCAATACAGAACTAGGTGGAATTTTAGGTCGCAATCAACTGAAACGATTAGATGCAAATATCATCCGTCGCAATCGCAATTTAAAGCGCTTTTTAGAGCAGATCGATCGCAATAAGTACCGCACTGACTTTAAACTAGAAGGATGTAGTAACTATGCTTTTAACTTAATCTTGAAAGAAGGCGATCGCGATTTTTCACTTCGTCTAATGGAAAAAATGAAAGATGCTCAGATTGAGTTTCGTCGTGGGAGTTCTGGAGGAGGAAATCAATTACGTCAACCCTATTTACAAAAAATATTTCCTAACTACAATATCAATGATTTCCCGGAAGTTGAACACATTCACTTTTATGGGTTTTATCTTGGGAATTTTCCCGATTTACAAGATAATGAAATTGATCGCCTCTGTAATTTGATTAATTCAGTCTAGCGATCGCAGGATTCCTAAAAAGATCGATTATTTATTCAAAAACTAACTTAAAAAGATGGAAATATTTCAGGAGAAAATATATCGCGAAGAAAGTTTTCAGAGATATTTTGAGGTTGTACGCACTTTAGTTGAATTTAATCTCAAAATTCGCTATCGAGGCTCTTTTCTCGGGATTTATTGGTCTCTTCTGAATCCTGCAATTATGACTGGTGTATATACCGCAATTTTTGGAGAGGCTTTTATCAAATATTATAACGGTTCAATTCTTCGTTATATGTTAGCTGCATTCACAGGATTGGTTATTATCCATTTCTTTACCACCTCAACATCTCAAGCATTGTTAAGTCTTACAATCAATGGAACTTTGCTTAATAAACTAAAACTTCCCGCAGCAGCTTTCCCTCTCGCTATGATTTTCTCTCATCTCGTACAGTTTTGCATCGGTGCTTTACCATTTCTTGTTATTGTCACCTTGATTATTTCCAAAAGTCTTCTCAATGCGATCGCGTTATTATTTCCAATAATTGGATTAGCAATGCTTTGTTTGGGAATTGGTTATATCATGAGTGCCTTATACGTTTTCTTTAGAGATCTTCACTATTTTTACGAAATAATTTCTTTCTTGATGTGGATAAGTACACCAGTCTTTTATCCTGCCGATATCGTACCGCAAAACATTCAACCTATTCTCAAACTCAATCCTTTATCATCGATTATTGAAAGCATTCGTCAGATTGTTCTCTCCGCTCAATTTCCAGATCTGTTTTTGATTTTTCAATCTGTACTCACAGGTAGCATTGTTTTAATAATTGGTTGGCTATTTTTTCAAATCTTAAAACCCCATTACATGGATTTAATTTAAAAATGGAATCTGTCAGACTTGAAAATGTATCGCTTTTTAGAAGAACGAAAGAAGAGTTCTCTTATACCCTCAAACAAACCTTATTTTCAATTATCGAAGGTAAATATAAGCATCCAGTCAAAAGGAAAGTTTTACATGAAATCAGTTTTAAGCTCAATGAAGGGGATAAATTGGGAATTATTGGGGCAAACGGTTCAGGAAAATCAACTTTACTTAAAGTAATTACAGGGATTTTAAACCCTTCTTCCGGTACAGTTAGAACAAGAGGGAGTATTGCCCCCCTAATTGAGTTAGGTGCAGGCTTTAACCCAGATTTATCAGTCATTGATAATATTTTAATGTATGGCGTATTTCTGGGTTTTTCTAGGAAATATATGCGAGACAAAACTGAAGATATTTTAGAGTTTGCCGAGCTAAATGATTATAAGCACGCACCTGTTAAAAGTCTATCATCGGGAATGGCTGCTAGACTTGGATTTGCCATTGCAACCGACGTTCATCCCGATATACTCATATTAGATGAAGTCCTGTCTGTTGGCGATGCTAGTTTTCAGGAGAAATCAAAGAAACGAATCGATCTACTTTGGAACTCAACAAACATTACTATCTTATTAGTCTCTCACGATCTTGATTTTATTCGAGATTCCTGTACGCAAGCGATCTGGTTAGATCGAGGAAAAATTATAGGTATTGGTAAACCAAACCAAATGATTAAAAATTATCTAGATTCAGTTTCTTAAAATGAAAAAGACGCAGTTTAAGCAATACAAACGCTGGTTTTTGGGTCTTGGTGTCTGTGTCTTAATCGTCAGTCTTTACTGGCTGAGGAAGCAAGACGCGATCGCTCCATCTCTATTACAAGAACTAACAGAAAGCTATCCCAGAAGCGCCCCTGCTATTTTCATACTGATATATATTTTATTAACCGTAGCTCTCATCCCGACATTACCCCTAAATGTGGGATCTGGCTTTCTGTGGGGTGTTTTTTGGGGAACATTATTTTCGCTGATCGGAGCGAGTTTAGGCGCTCTTGCTTCTTTTGCCATTGCCCGCTATATTGCAAGAGATTACTTTAACCAACGCTTTCAACATCCAGCATGGTTGTGGCTGCATCGACAAATTGAGAAACAGGGATGGAAATCTGTAGCTTTTACCCGAATTAACCCTATTTTTTCCTTTGGGCCACTCAATTATTTCTTTGGTATTACCAGAATTTCTTTAACACAATATTTCTGGGCAACTGCTATTTTTTTGATTCCTCCCTCAACTTTAATGGCTTCTCTCGGTCAGTCTGTTGGAGGTTTTACTTTAGATACAGGAGGATATGCACTACTACGCAATATTTTAATCTGCTCGGGGGTCTTTTCAGGACTGACGATCCTCCGCTTGGTAATTAAACATTGGTTTGGTATTGAGTGGGATAAATTTAAGGACAGTAGAAACAACAACATTAAAAAATGAAAATCACTTTGTTAGTATTGGCTTGGAATGAAATTGAGGGGATGAAAGCAATTATGCCTCGGATCGAAAAAAATTGGTGCGATCGCATCATCGTACTTGATGGAGGCTCTACAGACGGTACAATCGAGTATGCTAAAGAGCAGGGTTATTTTGTCCACGTTCAAAAAAAAAGAGGTATTCGCAATGCTTACTGCGAAGTTTTACCTTATATTGAAGGGGATATTCTGATTACTTTTAGCCCTGACGGTAACTCGATACCAGAACTAATTCCCAATCTGATCGAAAAAATGCGCGAAGGTTATGATATGGTTATTGTTTCGCGCTATTTAGATGATGCTAAAAGTGAAGATGACGATATCATAACAGCTTTTGGCAATTGGCTTTTTACAAAGACGGTAAATATTCTTCACGGAGGACATTATACCGACGCGATGGTTTTATATAGAGCTTATAAAACGAAGCTCATTAAAGAATTAGACCTTGATAAAGATGAAAGTTACAATTTGCCAGAAAACCTTTTCCAAACCAAAATTAGTTGGGAGCCACTCCTTTCTGTTAGAGCGGCAAAACGGAAGTTAAAAGTAACAGAAATCTCCGGTGATGAACCTCCTCGTATTGGTGGGGAGCGTAAATTACAAATTCTGCGATGGGGTGCTGCTTATTACTTCCAATTTATTCGAGAATTATTTTTTTGGAAGTAGAAATAGACTCTTATAAAAGTTTTATTTTGTTTGAGAAATATTGTAGAGATGAATATCTTCAATTTGGGTAAAAGACGCACAAAATTCTTGATCGTTATCAGTGTAATACTAGGTTTAACATCTCTTCTCTATATTACACGGATTAACTTTGAACTACATTATGATGATACTTCAGTATTGCTCGGCCAAAGAAGTTCTAAGTACTTAGGTCATATTAACAGTGCTATTGACTATTGGTTTAGACCGAGAGCAGAGCAGATGAAGGCATATAGACCTATTGCTTACGAATACCAACTCTTACAGTCTCTCATTTATCAATATTTTGGGCTTTCTGTCTGTGCTGCAATTAATTTATTGCTTTTTGGTTTGTCTGGATTCCTTGTATTTCTACTGGCAGATTATTTGTTTGGTGGATACATTGGTTTGATTACCAGTTCTTCTTTTATTTTATTTCCACAGGAAATATCAGCAAATTGGGTATTATTTGGGCCGCAATCTCTTGTTCCAGGGCTAATGTGTCTCAGTCTTTTCTTGTATCTGAAATACTTAAATGGCAGCCAGAAAAATTTTGTTTTTCTTTTGTTAGTTTTGTTACTTAGTCCAATGTTTAAAGAAGCAACTGGATTAATTTCATTTGTCATTCTTTTTCATTATTGTTTAATCTATTTTTTTAAAACCCTAGGATTTTATAATACCCATCTCTATCGGAATAAATTTAACTGGATTTTTGTGATTTTAATGTCGATCGCTTGTTTTCAATCGATTTTTCCTTCATTTTTTGTAAATTTTTTGATTTTCAGAAATCCTTCTTTAATCTCGATTTTTGAAATGGGGGCATTACACGATCATCTATCTGCTTTGAGTCCTAGAGAATCTTTATTCCTAGATATTCTTTCAACTATTTCTCCCGGCCTAGTTATTGGCTCACTATTAATATTGATTCTTACAATGATCGGACTAAATTCAGAGAAACAATTAAAATTATTTTCAATTCGCAACCTACAAAAACAAGCAATCTCAATCATTTCTTTAGCATTAATAATTGCTTATATACTTGTTTTGTTTTCTGATGATCGATCGATAAAATTACTTTTTATCTTCTCATATATATCTTTTTTGGGAATATTTTTTGCAATGAGATATAGTTTGCTCATTGCTATCTGGTTGTTTGCAACTTTATTGTCACTCTTTAGTGTTTACTTCAATACTACACAGCTAGGTTATCTTGCAACACAAATTATTCTTATCATTTCAGTAATAACTGGAAATTCAATTTTAGCTATATATCAAATAACTCTCAAGAAAAAAAATATTTACAAAAAGCTATTACATTGGTTGATGAGAGTAGTAGTTTTCCTCTGTATTTTATCATTTTTAGACAATGCAATGAGCGTTGCCAATGCCTTTTCAGGTTACAACTCTTTAGATAGGCTTATTGAAAGTGAAGAAATTCAACAATCTTTATCAGGTCAATGTAAAAACGCAATCGGCGATCGCAGTATATATTTATCTAATTCTCCATTAATAGTAGATATGATATTTCATTTACAGGGAAATCAATCTATTAGTTTAGGCGATCTAAGATATAATTCTTTTTTTGGTGTGCCTCCAAGTGAGGTTATAAAAAATCGAAAACAACTTCAAAATTTACTAATCGACAATAATATTTATTTGATAAGACTGGAACATCCGAATCCTTACAAATCCTTTCTCTGGAAAACCAAAGACTTAGAAAATTTGTTTTCCAAGCCGATCGCTTTTGAAATAAGTTTTACAACATACTATCTCGATCCCTTTCGGAGATTGTTAAATAATCGATACAAAGACTTAGTAATAACTCCAGACTTTCAAGATGAGTATCAATTAGAAAAAAAATTAATGTTTAGAAGCATTTATACAAACACTATCCATATCTCTTATCGATGTGCAAGCAAAGTAGAGCAAGATTTATTGCCTGAAATGGTTAGTGCAGTTCAGAAAATTGAGTTAGTTGTTGATGGTTATAAGAAATTTAATATAATTAAAGCTAATAGTCTCTTCTATGGTCTTGCTCAAGCGGAAGGAGCATTCAATCTTGAGAAAATTGAGAGGGAAGAATACAGGCATTTACTGATTGGTAATTCAATTGAGCAAGTGAAAGCAGCGATCGATAAAGAAGTGGAAACAATAAATAATTCTAGAGACTCTAGCAATCAAATTCAGCTAGTGACTGAAGGTTATAAGCAATTCAATATTATAGAAGTTAACGATCGCTTCTATGGTATTCTTCAAGAAGATGGAGAATTCACTCTTGAGAGAGTTAAGAAGAAAGATTACAAACGTTTACTGATTGGTGATTCGATTGAGGAAGTTAAACTGATGATTGATAACCAGTGAAAATTCGAGGAGCTAAGTTAAAGGAAATTTTATTATGAAAATTCGTCAAATTTTATGGCTGATTCCCGATCGCCAAAACTATCTCTTTATCTCTTATTCCCAAGCACTAAAACAGTTAAACTATCAAGTGACTTTATTTGACCATACAGAGCAATTGATAGAATTAGGCATTGATGAGATGTATAGCCAGATTATCAATCATATCTCAAGTCTCGATCGCGAGTCCAGTTTAGTCATTGCTTCATTCTACCATTATTCTATGGCATTAACTCCCGAATTTTTAAAGAAAATATCGGAAAAAATTGCCCTAATTATCTGGAGTTTTGATGATGAAATATATAGCACATCACAAACTTTTTATCAAGCACAATCCGCCCATGCTATTATCACCACTGATTTTTATGGACGGGGAATATTTGAACAATTAGATATTCCTACTTTTTTTTTCCCTGCTCCAACCATCGATCTGACTATTTTACCGACTATTCAAGACAAAAAAATAGATATTGCTTTTGTTGGAGATTGTCGTAAATCTAATCGTCACCAATACCTAAATACTTTAAAAGAAGCAGGTTTTCGCGTTGAAATATTTGGTCGCGGCTCGAAAAATGGTTTTATTTCTAGACAGAAGATGAGAGAAATTTTTGCCAACTCAAAAATATGCTTAAATTTTACTGGCTCTAGTATTCCAGATTCAATCGCTCAGTTAGAACCTTGGAGACAACACATTCATCAATTGAAAGGTCGTCCCTTTGAAATCTGTGCTTCGGGTTCATTTTGTTTAACAGAATGGGTTTCCCATCTCGAAAAGTGTTTTTCTATCGGACGAGAAATTGATTGTTTTTGCGATCTTGAAGAGTTGTTAGCAAAAGCTAGATTCTATCTAACTCATGATACCATTCGAGAAGAAATGGCAAAGACAGCGTATGAAAAAGTGAATCGCGATGTCTTGTCTTTGAAGTCATTGGAGCAAGTATTTCTCGATCTGGAAATGGAAATTTTGGGAAACAAATTATTTGTGCGAAAGAAAGAAATTGTTCGCAGCGACTATTTTCGATTTTTAGAGGTTTTCTTTGCAGCTTTAATGGCAATTAAAATGATACAAAGAAATAACCTTGGATTGGCAATGAATTTACTCAAACAGTTCAAGATTTTTAGTTTCAACAGTCATCATATCTATCATCTGACTCGGACATTTTTTACTCTCGTAAAAATGGTTTATCGAAGAATAATCCATCAAACAGATAGATCGAGCCTTTAAGGAATGAGGTGTAAAGAAGATTCAGCCAAGGCAATAAAGTACAAAACAACAATAAGAATAGTACGCTGCGATCGCTAGGTGCATTAAGGCAATCCTTCGATCGCCAATAAATTCTCGAATAATTTCTGAATACAGCCAGCTTACAAATTAGTATAAAATGGACTCATAATGCAAAACTAGAATTTTTATGGTTCATCGTCCCATTTACCTTGATTGCCACGCCACAACTCCCGTTGATGAGCGAGTTGTTGAAGCCATGCTACCCTATTTTACCGAGCGATTTGGCAATCCTTCCAGTATTAATCATGCCTATGGTTGGGAAGCCGAAGCCGCCGTAAAACAAGCCAGAGAAGCGATCGCCAACAGCATTAAGGGAACCCCAGAAGAGATTATTTTTACCAGTGGTGCCACAGAAGCCAATAATTTAGCCATTAAAGGAGTTGCAGAGGCATATTACACCCAAGGACGACATATTATTACCCTAGAAAGCGAACATCGCGCCGTCCTCGATCCTTGTCTTTATCTCCAATCCCTCGGATTTGAAATTACTTTTCTAACTGTAGAAAAAGATGGTTTGCTCAATTTAGAAACACTAGAAAAAGCAATTCGTCCCGACACAATTTTAGTATCGGTGATGGCAGCCAATAATGAAATTGGTGTATTGCAACCCTTAGCAGAAATTGGCCAAATTTGTCGTAAACATGAAGTTTTATTTCATAGTGATGCCGCCCAAGCGATCGCCAAAATTCCCCTCGATGTCAACGCAATGAACATCGATCTGATGTCCCTAACGGCACATAAAGTCTACGGACCCAAGGGAATCGGCGCATTATACGTCCGTCGGCGCGATCCGAGGGTGAAACTCGCCTCGCAAATTCAAGGAGGAGGACAAGAAAAGGGACTGCGATCGGGAACCCTCTATCCCCCTCAAATTGTCGGTTTTGCTAAAGCCGTAGAATTGGGACTGGCAGAAATGGAAAGCGAAGGACAACGCACCGGGAAATTGCGCGATCGCCTCTGGGAAAAACTCAGCCAACTCGACGGCATTCACCTCAACGGACACCGCGATCGCCGTTTGTTTGGAAATCTTAATATTAGTGTCGAAGGAGTAGATGGCTCCGCATTACTCTTAGGTTTACAAAACGTTACAGCCGTCTCCTCCGGTTCCGCCTGCACCAGCACGAAAAACGCCCCCTCCCATGTCCTGACTGCCTTGGGGCGATCGGAAACCCTTGCTTATGCCTCCCTGCGCTTTGGCATCGGACGCTTTAATACCGAAGCAGAAATCGATCGCGTTGCCGAAGCGACCCTAACCACAATTCGCGCCTTACGTCAAGCCCAATCCACCGCTACAACAGTCTCCAAAAAGAAGAGCAACAGAAAACAAACCTAAAGCTAGAGAGTGAGGGTTAGCCATTGATTTTAATCAATGGACATCGAACGCAACGGGTTTTAACCCGTCTTGCGTTACAATACTTCCAT
>NZ_JACSWA010000053.1 GCF_016888125.1 Spirulina sp. CCY15215 | reverse complement strand
CTCGACAGGAAAAGACAGGATCGGCAAGGACGGCGATCTGTTTGGGTGCGAGGGTACGTTTTGCCCATTGGCTGCGTTGTGCCTCGAGACTGGAAGCGGAGGAGAGGTTGATGATTTCGTGGTTGGCCAGTAGGGGCGCAACGCTTGCGCCCTCTATGCTTGCGCCCTCTATGCTTGCGCCCTCTATGCTTGCGCCCTCTATGCTTGCGCCCTCTATGCTTGCGCCCTCTATGCTTGCG
>NZ_JACSWA010000529.1 GCF_016888125.1 Spirulina sp. CCY15215 | reverse complement strand
ATCGGCAACTCGCAAGGCTAATTCGCGGTTGATGGGGACAGGACGAATGACGGGATCGCCGTTAGGAGGAACAAGCATGAGGAAGAGGCGATCGCTGGGAGAATCTTCCGCATTTTCAGATTGACCTACAGCAGGAACAAAAATCGCATAGAGGAGAGCGGGTTTGACTCCTGTGGCGCGGTATACTTCATCAAGACTGGCTTGGGCGCGGGCGAGGTTGAGTTCGTCTTCGCTGCTGTCTCCAT
>NZ_JACSWA010000528.1 GCF_016888125.1 Spirulina sp. CCY15215 | reverse complement strand
AGCCAAAGGTTTACCGTCACTGTCAGGATAGAGAAGGTCGTCGTCAATCGATGGGGGAGAAAGTTGTTGTACCATTGCCTCAAAAGAGAAAAAGGTCTATATTTTATTATACTATCAATTGCGCTATCTCACGGCGATCGCTTTTCTCTACTCTATTCAAGAGTATCAAGATCGATGTTGAGTTGTTGAAGGCGATCGCCTTCGCTGTCAGGTCGGTAATTGGTTTATGTATAGAACTTGATATCTAAGATATGTAAGTGGTGAAAAACTAATACAGAGAACTGTGTCGATCGCACTGGTCGATCTCGCTTTGAGGTAGAGAAGTGTAGGAGTGCGATCGCGTTTAAATATCATCTTCAGTCAAGTCAGCATCTTTGAGAATCCCTTTTAAAGTGCCTATGGGTAAATCTTTATTTCCATGTACGGGTATAACGATAATTGTAGAAATATCTTCTCTCGTATAAATATGATGACTTCCTTTAATTCTTGTTAGTATCCAGCCAGACTTTTCTAAAATCTTGCACAATTTTTTACCTGAAATTGATTTCATATAGAAATCTCTACTAATTGTTGATCGCTAGTAGGTAATTCTTTCTCATTAGCCACTTCTAACCATCCTTCAACTGCTTCTTTTACCATTTCTATTAAATGTTCATAGTTTTCTCCCCATGTATGACAACCCGGTAAAGCTGGAACAGTTGCACACCACATATCTTCTTCTTGCCAAACAATAACTTTTATTTTCATAGATATGATAGATATGATGTTAGATATACTTTTTTACAATAGTAGGGGTTTGCTCACCAAACCCCTACTATTTGTTTAAATGATCTTAATCTAGAATAAGCCCAAGGTTAAAGACTTATCTAAGGGGAAAATCGCCCCGGCACCCAACCAGAGAGTTACAGCCGTTCCAAATAAGAAAACAGCCGTGGCTAAAGGACGACGGAAAGGGTTTTGAAACTTGTTAACGTTTTCGATAAAAGGAATCAAAATTAAACCCAGGGGAACCGCAGCCATTCCCGCAATTCCTAACAGTTTATTCGGTAAAATCCGCAAAATCTGGAAGGTGGGATAAAGATACCATTCCGGTAAAATTTCCAACGGTGTTGCGAAAGGATTAGCAGGTTCGCCAACAGTTGCGGGGTCAAGAACCGCTAAACCGATACATAAGGCGATCGTTCCCATGATCACGATGGGGAATACATAAAGCAAATCATTCGGCCATGCGGGTTCGCCATAATAGTTATGACCCATGCCTTGAGCAAGTTTAGCACGCAGTTTGGGATCGCTTAGATCCGGCTTTTTGAGAGTTGACATGATAAAAACAGTCTCCTGAATTCACGAAATATTTTAATTGCGATCGCGAGTTCGCATTCAATCATAAAAAAAGGTACGGGCAAGATAAAATACTTTAATTTCTTACCCGATCGCGCTTTTGTCCCGAGTTTAGAGGGGACCGGAAATGCCTTGCTTGCGGATCATCAAGAAGTGAGCCAACATGAAGACCGCGATCGACCAAGGTAAAACGAAAGTATGCAAGCTGTAGAAGCGAGTTAAAGTTGCTTGTCCGACGGATACACCACCGCGCATGAGTTCGACTAATTGCGGTCCAACAACGGGAATAGCGGCAGGAACCCCAGAGACAATATTAACCGCCCAGAAACCCATTTGATCCCAAGGGAGAGAGTATCCCGTTACGCCAAAACTAACGGTAATCACTGCGAGAACAACTCCCGTGACCCAAGTTAATTCCCGAGGCTTTTTGAAACCGCCGGTGAGATAAACTCGGAAAACGTGGAGAATCATCATCAGCACCATCATGCTTGCAGACCAACGATGAACGGAACGAATTAGCCAGCCAAAGTTAACTTCAGTCATCAGATACTGAATGGAGTTAAAGGCTTCCGTCACCGTGGGTTTGTAGTAGAAGGTCATGGCGAAACCCGTGGCAAACTGGATGACGAAGCAAACCAACGTTACACCACCCAAACAGTAAAAAATATTGACGTGAGGGGGAACGTATTTACTGGCAATATCATCTTCGAGTGCCTGAATGTCCAAGCGTTCTTGAAACCACTGATAGGTTTTTGATTCTCTTGCTTGCTTAATAAACATGAAGTCCGAATTCCTTAAGGAAAAATGTTGTTTAGTCCAACGCTTACCACCCTGGCAGGTTGAAAAAAATGAAAGAAGGATAAATGACAGGGGAGTGAAACCCCGATCGCAGAGGAGGAAGAATCCTTAAACTCCCCTTTAAAAAATGTAACACGACTTAATCAATTATCAGTCAACACTTCCCCAACTCTCCCCACTCCCCGCTCCCAGATTAGAATATAAAAAATTAGTTAAGCAGGACTCATGGGGAAACGAAGATTTTGGTTAGGATGGTTGATGGCGATCGCGGTGCTGGTTTCGAGTTTGGTCTGGACTCCCCAAGCATTGGCTTTTACGGAAGACCAGAAGGTATTTTTGCAAGCATGGCGCATTGTTAATCAGTCTTATGTTGATGACAGCTTTAATGGGCAAAATTGGTGGTTTATGCGCCAACGATATTTGCAACATCCATTCCGCGATCGCGAAGACGCTTATGAGGCCATTGACGAAATGCTGGCTAGTTTAGACGATCCTTATACGCGCTTGCTTCGTCCCGAAGAGTATCGCAGTTTGCAGGTGAGTACCTCGGGGGAATTAACGGGAATTGGGGTACAAATTAATCTTGAACCGCAAACTCTACAATTACAGGTGATTAGCCCGATCGCCGGTTCTCCTGCGGAAAGGGCGGGAATTCGCGCTGGCGATCGCATTCTCGAAATTGATGGGGTTTCTACTCAAAATCTATCCCTGGATGAAGCGGCGATGAAAATGCGCGGGAAAATTGGCACTCGCGTTGTTTTAACTCTCGATCACGAGGAAGAAACCGAGGAAAAAACCGTAGAAATTGTCCGCGATCGCATTATTCTTAAGGCCGTCAGCGCTAATCTCGATACCACAGGTACAATTCCTATCGGCTATTTGCGTCTTTCCCAATTTAGCGCCAATGCAACCCAAGAATTAGCTCGGGCGATCGCGGCTCTGGGCGATCGCGGTGCCAAGGGCTATATCCTTGATTTACGGAATAATCCAGGGGGACTCTTACAAGCAGGTGTAGGTATTGCCCGTCTTTGGCTCAATGATGTACCTATTGTTTATACTGTCAATCGTCAGGGAATGTTGGGCAGTTTTGATGCCGATCGCGGTGCTATTACGGATTCTCCCCTGGTGGTTTTGGTTAATCAAGGTTCCGCTAGTGCTAGTGAAATTTTAGCTGGGGCATTACAAGACAACCATCGCGCTAAATTATTGGGAGAAACAACTTTTGGTAAAGGATTGATTCAATCTCTTTTTGAACTCCCCGATGATTCTGGTTTAGCCGTTACCGTCGCTAAATACGAAACTCCCAGCCATCACGATATTAATAAGTTAGGTATTACTCCTGATCAGATCGTTGCCCAAGAACCGATTTCTTTGCAGGAAATTGGTGGCGATCGTGATCTTCAATATCAGGCCGCGATCGAGTTACTCGAGGCCAAATCTATTCTTGCCAACGTCACTTAACTCACAAAAGTTATTGATATCTTTACTGATAGTGGAGACAGCATTTTTACTCAATATTTTTACTCAATGTCTGCCTCCACTTTTTTAGGTTTCTTTAATCTTTAATTCTATTGATTGAAAAAAAGTAGAACTTTATCAGCGAGGAAAATTTTCGGAGCGATCGCGAGTCTAGATAGAGGGTGTGTTATCTTAATCTGTAACAAAACCCTATTATCGTATCTTTTTTTCTCGATCGCTTTCCTTAATATGGGTACAATTCCTCAGTTTATTATCGGCTTGGGTAATCCTGGTGCAAAATATGACAAAACTCGTCACAATATTGGTTTTGAAGTCCTTGACGATCTCGCTAAACTCTGGCAAATGTCTTGGCAGGAAAACCGCCGTTTTAAAGGCTATTTTGCCGAGGGACGCGCTTTAGGAAATCATAAAATTTATTTACTTAAACCTCTAACTTATATGAATCTTTCGGGGGAATCCATTCGTGCGGTGATGGATTGGTATAAACTCGAACCAGAATCATTATTAGTGGTTTATGATGATCTGGATTTAGCGGTGGGACGGTTGCGAATTCGCTTATCGGGGTCTGCGGGAGGGCATAATGGTATTAAGTCGGCGATCGCCCATATTGGAGGGCAAAATTTTCCTCGTCTTCGCATCGGTATCGGCCAAAAAACTGCCGATAAAGAAACAATTTCTCATGTTTTAGGGAAATTTACCCCCGAAGAAAAACCGATTGTTTCCGAAACGATCGATCTGGCGATCGCCGCGATCGAAATGAGTCTGAAAGAAGGGCTAGAAAAAGCGATGAGTCTTTACAATGCGCGATCGGTTGTTAAAATTCTTAATGAACAATGAACAATGCTAAAATCGTATTCCTTTAGTTTGTTGAAACCTCAATTTTAAACCGATCGCCAATTGTTTAGCCAGCCAATAAAGCATCGTTAAAACAACAAAAGTGATGCCGATAATTAAAACATTCATGGGATCGTAAAAATTAGCAATACCTGTGTGAAAAACATCGATGGGCTTTGTCACAAAATCCCAACTGTTAAAACGCTGAAAGCGTCCTAAAAATATCCCGACAGCAGAGAGAAAATGGAGCATTAATTCACAGGAAAAAATAAATCTTGATTTTCCTTCTTGTTTTAAATAATCTCCTAAATTGATTAAAGATAAAACATAAGCGCCAAATCCAGCACCCAAAAAGAGAGTATATTGAGGAATCAAAACTAGAGTTACAATCCAAATTGAATACCCATGACGAATAAAGTTAATTAAATGCACCGTATCTGTTAAAACATAGGGTGCATTAGGCAGAAAAGCTAGGAAAGTTAGTAAACCTAGCCACCATAACCAAGAACGAGATTTTCCACTTTTGAATAACCAAAGACTTAAGGCAAAAGGGATGAAAGCGAGAAAAAGATTCCAAGCAATAAAATGACTTCTCATTAATGCTTTCAAAGAAGCAACAAACCAAAAGAATAAACGTTCTAGCATGATTTTCAAGAAAAATAAATTAAGCAATAAAAGGTTTAACGGCAAAGTCATCTAGTGTCAGGGTATGATTGTTTTGTTCTCCTCTCGCTACAAATTTGATAATGACTTCACTGGCGATCGCCACCGCAAGTAAAACTAAATTACGTGCTAAAGGATAATCGCAAATATCGTCATTCATAGCAGAAGGAACGCGATATTTGTCATTCCAGATAATCTCAGCGTAATCCCTAGAGAGTCCAACATGAAGACAAGCAAGATTATTTTCTTGGCAATAGTCTTTAACCGCTTGACGAGATGAACTATTATCAAAAGTATCGATAACTAAATGGGCATTACGCAGCAGTTGCGAACAATTTTCAGGGGTTAACTCCTTAGATTTTCCGTTTACCGCAACCCCCAAGGCACGATAAATGGTATTAGTTAAAATCTTAGCCTTATATGCTCCCACATCCGATTTATAATAGGGCTGCGTCGATAAATTGCGTTCTTCAATGCGATCGCGATCGATAACTGTTAATTGCGAAAACCCCGATCGCGCTAAATTCTCCGTTAAGTTTGCCCCCAAAGCACCAGCCCCGCAAATCGTTACGGGAAACTCAGCAATTTTTGCCATTAGTTCTGGCGATCGATATAATTGTTCGTGAAAAAATATACTCATTTGGTAGTGGATAGTTGATAGGTAAGTAGTTGATAGTTGATAGTTGATAGTTGATAGGTAAGTAGTTGATAGTTGATAGTTGATAGTTGATAGGTAAGTAGTTGATAGTTGATAGGTAAGTAGTTGATAGTTGATAGTTGATAGTTGATAGTTTGATAGTTTGATAGTTTGATAGTTTGATAGTTTGATAGTTGATAGTTGATAGGTAAGTAGTTGATAGTTGATAGTTGATAGTTGATAGTTGATAGTTTGATAGTTTGATAGTTGATAGTTTGGTAGTGGATAGTTTGATAGTTTGATAGTGGATAGTTGATAACGGGGAATGGGGTATGGGGTATCTTACCCAACAACAAATCCTGACTCATCGATTTCGGATAAATTTGGTAGAAAATTTTATTAGGACTTACGCAGCTAGGGAGCGAGACGCTCCCACTACTGTATTCTCTTGCTATGGTAAATGCGTAAGTCCTTTTTATTTATGACCTCTTCAACTTTAAACGAACAAATAGCCCAGTTTTATGATGCCTCAAGCGGACTTTGGGAAGAGATTTGGGGCGAGCATATGCACCACGGATATTATGGGCGATCGGGCAATTATAGAACCAATCGACGACAAGCACAGATTGAATTAATCGAAGAATTACTCAACTGGGGCAATATTCAACACCCCCAAAATATTCTCGATGTCGGTTGCGGCATTGGAGGCAGTACCCTCTATTTAGCACAAAAATATAACGCCCAAGCTACAGGAATTACCCTTAGCCCCGTACAAGCTAACCGAGCCACAGAAAGAGCCGAAGCCGCCGATTTAAACCCAAAACCAGAATTTCACGTCGCCAATGCTTTAGAAACCCCCTTTGAGAGCAATTCCTTCGACCTGATTTGGTCATTAGAAAGCGGGGAACATATGCCGGATAAAAAGCAATTTCTGCAAGAGTGTTACCGCGTCTTGAAACCGGGAGGCACCTTTATTTTAGCGACATGGTGCCATCGTCCCTTAAATTCTCTGGCCGGGGAACTTACCGCCGACGAAAAACGACATCTAGAGGAAATTTACCGCGTTTATTGCTTGCCTTATGTCATTTCCCTGCCCGAATATGCTGCGATCGCCAAGCAATGCGGATTGCAAAATATTCGTACCGATGATTGGTCGATGGCCGTTGCACCTTTTTGGGACAGAGTTATCGACTCCACTTTTGAGGCGACTTCCCTTCTGGGTTTGTTAAATTCGGGTTGGGGTACTCTGCAAGCGGCCCTTTCTCTCGGTTTAATGCGTCGGGGATATCAGCGCGGGTTGATTCGATTTGGTTTGCTATGCGCCAACAAAGAACAATTATCAAGAAACAATGAACAATAAAATCATGAAAAAAATATTACTCGTGTTCGGCGCGATCGCCATCTTGGGCGGCAGTATTTCTGTTCCCGTGCAAGCTGACCCTCCCGTACAAATTGCCGAAAATCAAGAGGGTCAAACCGCCCAATTCAAACCAGGTCTTTTAAAATTAGAGGATTTACCCTCGGGTTTTCAGGAACTTCCCCCGAACTTGTCCGCCCAACTTTCCCAACAACTCCTCACCATCAGCAGCCAATTTCGCCAAGGGGGTATCGATCCTCAAGAATTCTTCATTTTCTATCATCCCAGGAGCTTAGAAGTTGTTTTTGGGTTTACTGGGGCGATCGCCGATGTCCCCTATTTTGATGCAAGTTTACAACTCTTAAAAGAAAGTCCCGATTTGCAACAAAGTATCATGGAGCAAATTCAGGAAGCCCTCAAAGACGTTTCCATAGCCGAACTAACAGAATTGCAAGTTGTTCCCACAGAAGAGATGGGGGATAATTCCATCGGCGTTAAAGCGGGGATGAAAGTGCTGGGAATGTCCTTTCAGGGGGACTTAATTTCCTTCCGACGGAATGATACCGGCGGTTTTGCAGCCGTCATGTATCGCCCGTCGCGATCGCCCCAAATTTCCGCAAACGCCTTAGCTGGCAAGATAGACGGTAAAATCACGAATTGATGAGAAATATTCAACAAATCTTCATTTTGCCTAAATATGCTCTGGAAAAACCAAAGCAGTAGCCTACAATAGAGAAAGCGGAGACGAATGTTTCCGTTCACTCCTCACACCACTAATCCGCCCGAACTTCGTTCGGGCGCTTTCTTATCAGGCATTTTCACCTTCAGCGTTTGAGATTAATCCCCTAGAGAAACCATCGATCTTGCATTTTCGATCCTTTATTTTTCTGAAATTACTTGGGAGTTGCAACTATGGTAAGATCGCCTAGGATAGTATAAATATTTGATAGCTAGAGGAATTTCACCCTATGCCAGCAGAAGTTTCAGACAGTACTTTTAAACAAGAAGTCCTAGAAAGCAACGTTCCCGTTCTCGTAGATTTCTGGGCTCCTTGGTGCGGTCCATGTCGAATGGTGGCCCCCGTTGTTGAAGAAATCGCCACTCAATACGAAGGACAAGTTAAAGTTGTCAAACTAAACACTGACGAAAACCCGGACATTGCTAGTCAGTACGGAATTCGCAGTATTCCTACCTTGATGATTTTTAAAGGCGGACAAAGAGTAGATATGGTGGTTGGCGCGGTTCCTAAGACAACGCTGGCCAATACTTTAGAGAAATATCTCGAATAATCTGTATCGGGTAAATACCGCGATCGCCTTTTACATTTCTTAATTTCCTTCTTTCTCACAAAATGCCTCTGTCTCTTTGAGACTCTGGCGTTTTTGTTGTTTTGAGTCGCAAGAGATTAACAATCGGAGCAAACATTCAACGTGCTAGAATCGAAGACTGCTGCGTTTAAACTTTTTATGGCATTATCTCCCTTCGATCTAGAATCCGAGTCTTTGTCTAAAAACTTAGAGAAATTGATCGCACAACTTCCCCAGATCGAGCATGGTAAATACATTCAGCGTGCATTGGCGGTTTTAATGCGCTTAAGTGGAGAAGAAGTCGATCGCCTAGACTGGAAGATTTTATCGGCGACATTAGAAGATTTAGAACGAGGGTTTACGACTTTATCTCCTTATAGTCACGTTCGGAAGGTGAGCATATTCGGCTCTGCGAGAACCCCGAGCGATCGCGAAGTATATAGCATGGCAGTGGAATTTGCCCGCCAGATTACCCAACAAGGATTTATGGTGATTACAGGGGCAGGAGATGGCATTATGGCAGCAGGGAATGAGGGTGCTGGACGAGAACATTCTTTTGGTTTAAATATTAATTTACCCTTCGAGCAGGGGTCTAATGAATTCATTCGCGGCGATGCTAAATTAATCAGTTTTAAATATTTCTTTACCCGCAAATTATTTTTCTTGAAAGAAAGCGATGCGATCGCACTATTTCCAGGCGGTTTTGGTACTCTCGATGAAGCCTTTGAAAGTTTAACGCTTTATCAAACAGGAAAATATGGACCTGCGCCTATTGTTTTGATTAATGAACCAGGTAGCGATTATTGGAATTCTTTAGACGAACATATTCGCGAACATTTATTGAAGGAAGGACTAATTAGCCCAGACGATCCAAATATTTACACCATTACCGACGATATAAATATTGCTTGTAAAATTATCAGCGATTTTTTCCGAGTTTATCACTCCAGCCGTTATGTTGACAAACAATTTGTGATGCGTTTGAATTCAGAATTATCCGATGGATCGGTGGAGTTTCTCAATCGTGAATTTAGCGATATATTGGTGCGAGGTCACATTAAAAAAAGTGGTGTTTTGCCAGGAGAGCGAGGAGATGGAACAGAACATTTACCGCGTTTGGTTTTTGACTTCAATCAAAAAGATGCGGCTCGCCTCTCTCAAATGATTGGTAAAATCAATCAACTTGGAGCCTTTTTACCCGATAGCGATCATCCTGAACGGAAATAATTAGTTATGAGTTATAAGTGATTAGTTATTAGTTAGCAATAAAGGATAAATTATTAATGAAGAAACAACAACCAACAACCTTGATTGTAGCAACAGGAAATCCCGGAAAGTTGCGAGAAATGCAGGCACATTTACAAGGAGTTAATGTCAAACTAAAATTAAAACCCGAGGAATTGGATATTGAAGAGACGGGAACGACTTTTGAAGAGAATGCTTGTTTGAAAGCAACCAGCATTGCTAAAGCACTGGGAGAATGGGCGATCGCCGATGACTCTGGGTTAGCTGTAGAGGCGCTTGGAGGCGCTCCAGGGTTGTATTCTGCTCGTTATGGTAGCAGCGATCGCCATCGCATAGATCGCCTGTTACAGGAGCTAGGAGATAGAGAAAATCGTCATGCTCGTTTTATCTGCGTTGTGGCGATCGCTCGTCCCGATGGTAGCATTGCGATCGCCTCAGAAGGAATCTGTGCAGGTGAAATTCTCTACACACCTCGAGGCTCGGGAGGTTTTGGTTACGATCCTATTTTCTATGTTCCTCAACACCAAAAAACCTTTGCCGAAATGTCCTCAGAACTTAAACGCCAAATTAGTCATCGGGGTAATGCTTTTCAAAATTTGCTACCGCAATTAAAAAATTTACAATAACGCACAATAAAGCAGGGGTTAGGGGAGGTGACAATAGGTACATTTAAAAACGGCTAGTCCCCTATCCCTTATTTTGCCGTTGACAAGTAAAATTGTTCATGTTAGAAAATGAATGTATCAAGAGGGAATTTAGATTGTGCTAGCTAAAGCTGTTGCTTATTCTCAACTAGAAAATTCCTTGGAAGCAGGGGGATACTGCGCCCGAGTTATACAAGAAAAATTCAAACATGAATTCAAAGATCGCCCGCTCAATTTTTTGTTTTTATTTGCCACCGTCGGTCATGATTTTGAGCAATTATTGGCTGGAATTCGGGCGATCGCTCCGAATATTCCCCTCTGCGGCTGCTCGGGTGCGGGAAGCATTACCCATTTGGGTTGTGATGAATCTTTACACTCAGTTGCTTTAATGGGGTTAGGTAGCGATCGCATTAACTTTTACCCTTTTATAATTCCTAATCTTGGCGAAAATCCTCACAAAGCGGGAGAAAAAATCGGTCAATTTATTCGCGATACTACTAGTACTAAGCCTGGAGAAGAGGAAATTACGGCAACCAATAATCAACTCCTATTTTTATTTCCTGATGGTTTTACCATGTATGCAGATGCGTTATACAAGGGAATTAAAACGCAATTAGACTACCCTCTCGATTTTGTGGGCGGAACCGCCGGAAATGATTACCGTGACGAAAAAACCTATCAATTTTGTAATGATTCTGTAATGAGCAATACAGTTTCTGGGGTTCTTTTAACGGGACAATTTGATTATAAAATTCGCGTGAGTCATGGTTCTAAACCCTTGGGTAATCTCAAAACTGTAACGCGATCGCAAGGAAACACCATCTATGAAATTGATGGTAAACCTGCCTTGGAACAACTGCGAGAAATTCTCGGGGAAAAACAATTCGATCGCTTTAGTAATGATATGAGTTTAATTGGCTTAAACTTAATTGGTTTAGGAGTTTCCTTTGCCGGAAAAGATTATTCGGAAGATATTCTGGTGCGGGCAATTTTAAGAACAGATCGAGAAGAACAAAGTTTGATTGTGGGAACAGAAATGCCCGTTGGTTCTGTTTTTCGGATAACTCGTCGTGATAAAAAGCAAGTCCTTGCAGCCACTTATAACATGGTAGAAGAAATTATCAATGAGTTACAATCTCCAGATAACGCGGCATACTTTTATTTTAATTGTGTTGGTCGTGGTGAACATCTTTTTGGCGATCCCGAACCCGATGTGAGTATAGCTTTAGAGGCTTTAGATGGCGATCGCGATTTAATTGGATTCTTTTCATTTGGCGAAATTGCCCCCGTTATAAACGAACAGCATTTTCATAATTATACAGGCGTTTTCGTAGGGATTGAGGCTAGGTAAAATGCGAGAATGTACCTCCGAAATAGAACATCTCCAAGACCAAGTTCAAGGCTTACAACAAGAAATTGATGCTTTGACCCAAACCATCTTTCGCTTAGATGCAGAGGCAATGGAAGAGAATAAAAAACAAAAGAAAAAGCAAGAAACCCTCAAACTCTTCCAAAAGTTAAATCAAGAAATTTCTGCAACCAATAATATTGAGAAAATTTATCAAATTGTCGTCAGATCCCTCGCTGAAGATATTGGCTTCGATCGCGTTATTATTTATCAAAGTCAAATGAGTCGTTTTGTTCCAATTGCTCATTATGGCTATACAGAAAACTTATCCAAGAACAGTTTAGTTCATCCGTTCTTCAGAGAACTTGCCAGCCAGAAAAAAGGCATAGTTGTCAATGGTAAAACAAAAATAAATCCCCTTGAAGCAGTTAAAGAAGATTTTCAAGTTTACTATTTTATGGCTTTACCTTTTGCCGTATTCGATCAATTCGATCGCATTTTATTTGTTGGGAATCAAAAAGAAGATAGCCTAGTTCGTCCCAGTTTGACTAAGAAAGACTTAGAAATTCTAGAAATGTTGAGCAATCAAATTACCATTGCATTTCAACAAATTGAACTCTACGAACAGAGTCAGCGAGTGGCTCGAGAGTCTAGCGATCGCGCCTTAGAATTACACAAAACATTGAAGAAACTTAGAAGTACTCAAGCACAACTGATCCAAAATGAAAAAATGTCCAGCTTGGGGCAGTTTGTAGCTGGAATTGCTCACGAAATCAATAATCCTGTTAACTTTATTTATGGAAATGTTGCTCATGTGAAAAATTATGCAGAAGATTTATTAGAAATTGTTGAGATTTATCGAGATAATTGTCATTCAATCGCACCAGAACTGGAAGAGATTATTCAAGAAAAAGAACTAGATTTTATATTTGAAGATTTCCCTAAAATTCTTGATTCTATAAAATATGGTGCGGAACGAATTCGCGAGATTGTGAAAAGTCTACGACTTTTTTCTCGTTTTGACGAATCAGAATTTAAGACAGTTGATATCCATGAAGGATTAGATAGCACTTTCTCAATGTTAAAACATCGTTTGCATGAGATTGAAGTTATTAAGAAATATGGCAATATCCCTCAAATAGCGTGTTATGCCGGACAACTTAATCAAGTTTTTATGAATTTAATTGCGAACGGAATTGATGCGATCGAAGAGAAAAAGCAAAGGAGAGAGAAAGATAAAAAACAATTACTAGACTCTTTCAATAATAATTCTCATAGCATTACTGTGATAACAGAATATCAAAAACAAGGCACAATTTTTATTCGCATTCGTGATAATGGAATTGGCATGAGCGAAACTATTAAACGGAAGATGTTCGACCCATTTTTTACCACTAAACCAGTTGGCAAAGGCACGGGAATGGGTTTATCTATTGGTTATCAAATTGTTACTGAAAAACATAAAGGAACATTAAAATGTAGTTCTGTTCTTGGTGAAGGAACGGAATTTACGATTGAAATTCCCGTAAATGCACAAGTCTTGTTATAAGATTTTTATTGTAATTTATACGGCGATGTTAGTGAGACATTCAAACTTTTTCTTGTCCTCTGACCCATTGGGAAATATGCTCATGACAGCGATCGAGATAATTGCGGGCTGGGCGATCGCCTTCGTGATATTGCAAGCATTCTTTAAATAAACTTGCAGCTTGAGGAAACGATCGCTGATGAAACAGCATTACCGCTCTTTCAAATTTATCTTTAGTTGCTTGTTTCGCGGCATGAAGTTCGGGAGAATCCGCAGAAAAAACCTCAAATAAACCCACGGATTTATCTTTTCCTTTTGCTTTAACTTGTTCGATAAAACGTAAATCGTATTCTAAGGGATTATTTAAACCTGCTAGAGTTTTATGAGTAATTAAACAAGAAACCCCATAGCTTTTGGTTAATCCTTCTACCCGTGAGGATAAGTTTACCGCATCCCCGATCGCCGTCCCATCCATGCGACCCATTCCTCCCACTGTTCCTAACATCAATTGTCCCGTATGTAAACCAATGCCGATACGAATTGGCATTAGATTTTTGGCTTGTCGGGTTTGATTGTATTTTTTCAACTCTTCCAACATGGCGATCGCTCCTTTCACAGCATCATCCGCAGAATTAGGAAATAATGCCATAATTGCATCGCCAATATATTTATCAATAAATCCGCCATATTTTTGCATTTGCGGCTCCATATAACCGAGATACTCGTTAATAAAAGCAAAGTTTTCTGATGGAGTCATCTGTTCAGAAATAGTCGTAAAATTCCGGATATCAGAGAATAAAACGGTCATTTCTCGTTCGACTTGATCGCCAAGTTGTACATCGACAATACTCTCTTTTTCCAAAAAACTAAGAAATTGAGAAGGAATAAAACGTTCGTAGGCGGCATTTAAAGTTGTAATATTATTATACAGTTGGGCATTTTCCAAAGAAATTGCCGCTTGAGTAGCAAGAGTTCGCAAGAGTGACATACGCTCTCGGGTAAAAGCACCTGTAGTTAGGTTATTTTCGAGATAGATAATACCTTGAAGTTTACCTTGATTAATTAAAGGAGTGCAGGCGATCGATTGACATTTATACTCTTGAATATAGTCATCATCGGTAAAATTACCTTCAATCGTGGCATTGTTTAAAACAACGGTTTCACGAGTGCGGGCGACATAATAAACAATTTTTAAGGACAGTTTTTCAAATGTTTCAATGGGACAGGATTGCAAGACAGAAATATCCTTATTATCTTCTTCTTTGATGGCTTCAATCAATAAATTATCGCCGTGAGGAAGAATTAAAAGTCCTCGCCCGGCTCCAGCATTTTCGATGAGAATATCCATTAAAGCTGCCAGCAATTTTTCCAGAACAATTTCGCTGGAAATTGCATTAGTGGACTTCATAACTGCAGCTAAATCTAAAACAGCAGTATCCGTCGAATTACTCGTTGTACGAGTATCAAATATTGTCAAAGAGGGCGTTTTTGAGGCTGAGGATTGACACAATTGCGGATAATTTTCTTCTAATTGTTTGACCTTGGCGGTTGCTCCCCAGCGAGAATAACAGTAATGTGCCTCCATCATGTAAAGACGGGCTACTTTTTCTTGATTCCAGTTTAGATAAAACTTGGCAGTGAGTTCGTTGGCAAGGGCTTCTTCTTGAATATATTCATTCTCTTTTGCTGTGGCGATCGCCAAATTATAAAATTCAATAGCTTTCGCTTTTTCATCGATCGCGCGATAATATTCCGCTTCCACCAGATAAAATTTATGCAAATAATTTGTGGGGGCAGAATTCGCCCAAGATTGCATTTTTTCTTGATTTTCTCGGATTCTCGCGAGGAATGATTCGTCATCACTATTGGGGAAAGATTGGGAAGGGGTAACTGATAAGGAATAACTGGCCAATTGTGCTAAAGAATTATAAAAATACCAGAGAGGAATAATCGGATGACTGGTTGCAGAAGTTAAATATTGTTTTGCTAAGGTACTGGCATTCAGAGATTCTTCAAATTCTGCAAATAAGTAACAAAGTGTTGCTTGAGTAGTATAAGCTAACCATAGTCCACTGCCGTTTTTATTTTTCTGATAATAGGAAATCAAGGATTCCTCATCCATTGCTTTTCCAACTAATCGATGGGGAGAATCAGATTCTCCTCGCAAATTTAAAACAGCTTGCCAATAGGGTAAAGTATAATCTGATGCGTTTTTTTGACCGATCGCTGTTAACATTTCATGGTGACGTTCTATTTCTATCTGAGTCTCAGAAAGTTCTCTCCCGGTTAAATAAAGGCGAAGACAATAACCGTGGCCACAATAACCACCGTAGGAAAAATCTCCTGTTTCTAAGCCCACAAGAAAGGCTTCTTGTAAGGGTTCAATGGCTTCCCGAAAGTGGATTTTCCAATGATTAATAAAGCGATAAACCACCATCCAAATCGCGGCTTTAAATTGTCGGTCGTTAAATTGGGAGAGGACATTTAAAGCTAATTGACCATATTCATAACCAAGGTCAAATTCCCCCAGAATGCCACAAAGAATCATGCCGTAAGTTGAATAGCCAAAAGCGGAGGCAGACGTATTCCCATAGGTGATTGAGAGTTCAATTTGTTTGAAAACGGTGAGGGGAAATAAGGCTGGGGCGGCTAAATAGGTCACGGGGGCGACTTTAATTAAAATGGCTAAAGCCTCCGCGACAATCGGCTCTTGCAATTGCTTTAAGTGAGCTATGTCTTGAGGTTGGCGATCGCCGATGAGAGTTTTAATTTTTGTTAAAGCTGGGAGAAAATCGGCCCGAGACACCTCTTGAGGAAATTCGATCCCCAGGGAGGAGAGAATCTCTAAACCCACAGCGAGGGCTTCGTCATTGCGGCCTTGGTTGGTATAAGCATCCAGTTTGATTTTCCCCAATTCGCTGCGATCTAGGGGGCTTTTGGCTTCTTTGACGATTATTTCTGCCCATGCTTCCATGCGATCGATCTCTGCGTTGAGATAAGCGGCTTTAGCTGCTTCTTGATACAGGTTGAGGGTTAAGTTGTATTGATTTTGCCAACAGTTTGCATTTAATAGCAATATTCCTGCTTCAAAGTAAGCGATCGCCGCCCCATAAGCATTGGCTTCTCTCGCTTTACATCCAGCTTTTAAGTTCAAGCGGGCGATGGTTTCTCTTTCTTCAGAATCACTTAAAATCTCAATCCCTTGATTGAGTTGATCGACAATATCAAAGAGTTTTTCTTCTTGTTCGCTGGCTGAAGTTTTGGCAACCAGAATGCGTCCGATGGCCACGTGCTTTTTGGCTCTTTCTGCTTCTGGAATGAGAGTATAAGCGGCTTGCTGAATGCGATCGTGAGCGAATTTATAGGACTGAATGAGGAGATTTTCATCCAGTTCCGATCGCGAAACAATAAAGCGGCGATCGAGGGCAATTTTCAAAGCGGAAAAAATCTCTTGTGAGTCTTTTTCTTCAATCCACGTGAGTCGTTTTAAGTCAAATTCTGCCCCTAAACAAGCGGCAAGAGATAAAGTTTCTTGGCTGAGTCTTGGTAATTGTTGCAGTTTTTCCACCATCAATTCAACGACATTATCGGTGAATTCTCGTGCGGCGATCGCTTCTATATCCCATTGCCAATTTCTGGTTTGAGGATGGAAGTGAAGCAAATTTTCTTCATGCAATGCCTGTAAAAATTCATTGACAAAGAAAGGATTTCCCCCGGTTTTATCTTGAATTAATTGTACTAGATTCCGAACCTTTTCTGGGGTTTGTTGCAGGGTATCGCTGACCAAATAACCCATCTCATTGAGAGATAATGAGTTTAAAGTAATTTGATTAATAACAGCGTTATTTTTCCCTAATTTTTCTAGGGAGAGTATCAGGGGATGACTGACAGAAACTTCATTATTACGATAGGCACCCAAAAATAAGAGGGATTTGGTTTGACTATCTGTTAATAACCGCTCCATCAATTGTAAAGTTGCTGAATCTGCCCATTGTAAATCATCCACAAAGAGAGTTAATGGGTGTTCTTGATGGCAAAAAACACGGATAAAATTGCCGATCGCCAGATTAAATCGATTTTGGGATTCATTTGCACCTAATAAGGGAACTGGAGGTTGTTTGCCAATAATGAGTTCAACTTCTGGAATCACATCGATGATAATTTGTCCATTATTTCCCAATACTTGCAACAATTTTTCTCGCCATTCTTGTAATTGTTGCTGGCTTTCTCCTAATAATTGTCCAATTAATCCGCGAAATGCTGCTACAATAGCAGAATAGGGAATATTGCGTTGAAATTGGTCAAATTTCCCAGCAATAAAATAACCTCGGCGTGCAGTAATGGGTTTATAAAGTTCTTGCACCAATGCTGATTTACCGATGCCAGAATAGCCCGCTACTAACATCAATTCAACGTTTCCCAGATTGGCAACTCGTTCATAAGCGGCGAGTAATGTCGCAATTTCCTGGTCTCGTCCATAGAGTTTTTGGGGAATTTGGAAGCGATCGCTAATATCTTCTTGACCTAAAGGAAAAGTCGAAATGGTTCCTGTTTTTTCTAATTGCCTGTAACAGGCTTCTAAATCTGCTTTTAATCCCCAGGTACTTTGATAGCGATCTTCAGCATTTTTAGCGACCAACTTCATCACAATATCAGAAACGATCGCGGGAATTGATGAGTCTATTTCTGACGGCGATCGCGGTGTTTTTGCAAGATGACAATGGACTAATTCCAGGGCATCTTCAGTCATAAAAGGCAATTTTCCCGTTAACAGTTCGTAAAATGTTATTCCTAAAGAATAAAAATCTGTGCGATAATCTAAACCTCGATTCATTCTTCCGGTTTGTTCTGGAGATATATAAGCCAATGTTCCTTCTAAAACTTGGGGATTTTTCAGAATAGGGTTTTCTCGACTCAGTTGGGTGGCGATACCAAAATCAATAATTTTGAGTGTTTGAGTATCGGGATTAAAAATAATATTAGCAGGATTAATATCTTTGTGAATAATATTTTGAGCGTGAATCTGTCCTAAACTTTCAGTGGTGGCGATCGCCAGGGCTAAAAATTCTTCTAGAGAGAGTTTCTCTCGCTGTTGCAGCCACTGTTTGAGGGCAGTTCCTCCAAAGTCTTCTAAAACAATTACATAGCTTCTTTGCCATTCTTCCAAGCGATAGGCTCTAATAATACCAGGAGCGTCTAACTGGGAGGTTAGATGATATTCTTGTTTGTAGCGGCGAATCTGCTCTGAGGTGGGATAATCTCGACTGAGAAATTTCAAAATGACAGGTTGGCGATCGGTAGCCGTATCACCAATTCTTCTAGCGCGATAAACTTGTGAGTTGTCGCTATCATGAATTTGAAGAAAATCCTCGTATCCATCAAGAGAAACCATGAAATGTTAGATTGAGAGGGAAAAAGTATTATTCCCGTTTTAACATAAAGAGAGTTAGATCGGGTTGAGAGGATTTTCCCTGTAGATTGACAACAGCTTGCCAATAGGGTCTATTGTAATTGAGGGCGGTTTGCTGTCCGATGCGTTCCAGCATTTCGCTGTGACTTTGGATTTCTCGTTCTGCTTCAGTGAGTTCAATTCCTGTTAGAAAAAGCCGCAGACAATAGCCTTGATTGCAATAACCGCTATAGGAAAAATCCCCCGTTTCTAAACCGATCGCAAAACCGTGTTGTAAGGGTTCGAGAGCAGATCGTAAATGTTCTTTCCAATGATAGAATTTTAAGGGCATGGCAAAAAAGTTCTTCTAAGCGAGAAATATGTTTTAACTTGCCCTATCGGTCAATTGTCGAACTAATAGCTGGGTTTGGAACACGATTGTAGAATTCAAAAATATCTCCTCGTTGGACAAAACCCAGAAATCCAGCAGATTTTGCGTCGGGGAGATGACCCGGTTGATAGCCATACAACCACATTTTATTTTTCCATCGTTCCGGTAAATTGACTAATTCTCGATAGTGGGCGTGTACGGAACTGGGAAATCGGGATGTTTCGCAATCGTGAAAAATAATATCTGCGTTTTCATAATATTCTTGAGTCGTATCGAGGGCAATTTGGGTATCTGTAGTAATAAAAATTTTTTGTCCACCTAGAGCAAAAAAGATGCCATAGCTGGGCATCAAAGAATAACCATTATCAATATGAACAACCCGCACTAAAGAAATTTTAAGATCATTCCAAATAAAATGTTCGTTACGACCCACCTTATGCACGTTAAAAAAAGTATCGATATCTGCCAACTCGTTGCCAATTGATTGCATCCCCCCCGCCAAACACCTATCCCATAACTCCGCCGCGACATCCTTGCTAACATATAAATTGGGCTTGGGACAACGAGGATCGAAAAATGTTGTTAGCCCAATAAACTCCATGCCGCCAACGTGATCCGCGTGCAAATGACTGATGTAAACATCGGTAATATCTTGATAAGAATAGCCGCGATCGTGAAGGGAAAAACGAATATCTGAACCGCAGTCAATTAAAAGTTTGCGGCCACTCTCGTCCATTAAGAGCATATTAGATTGGTAATTATTTGCCCCTACCGTAAAAGCCGAACCCGAACCCAAAAATAACAACTTCATCGCTCTTGCTGTTAATGTTTGTATTTAAAAGATGCAGAATAAAAGATGCAGAATAAAAGATGCAGAATGAAAGGAAGTCAAAATCATTCACTCTGCATAAACCTAAATTTATTCTTCCAGAGCCTGATAAATTTCCTGTAACTTTTGACTTATTTTAGGGGGTTTTGCCGTAAATTTAACATAAAAATTATCTTTTTTACCCTCTTTTTCCATAACTTTTGCATAAACATCCTCGCTTGTTGTTGCTTCATTGGCATTGGCTGACTCAATATTAAGAAAATTTAATTTTATATTTTGTAATCCTGTCGGTTTTTCTCCTTCACCCCGATCTAAAATTTCAATTTCACCCCCTTTATTCGAGAGACGGAGCAATTTCGCCTGTATCGCTTCTACACCGATATGTTTGCCATCGAGTACCGTATATTGCAACAGTAAGGGGTGAGTTAAAGTGAAGAATATTTCCTCTTCTTGAGTCAGGAATAGTTGATATTCCCCACCAATTCCCCCGATCTCGTAGATGGTAATGGGTTTAGTTACGCCTTTGGGAGAAACTTCTTTTTGGCCGTCAACGCGAATCTCCTCCCCAGCTTCTTTGAGGGTCGTTTCCGAGACAAGGATTTGTCCCCCCGTCGTATAGGATTCAATGCGATAGGTTAAATTGACTTGAGAACCAACAATACCATATTTCGTGCGTTTTTCTGAGCCAATATTGCCCACGACCACTTCCCCTGTATTGATACCAATGCCCATTTCTAGGTCGGGTAAGTCCCATTCTCGAATTTGGCTATTAACTGCCACCATCGCTTGCTGCATGGCGATCGCACAGGCGATCGCGCGACGAGAATCATCTTCTCGTACTGTGGGCGCACCAAAAAGAACGAGAATGCCATCCCCCATAAACTCATCGATTGTGCCTTGATAGTGGGTGATGACATCGGCCATATAGCCTAAATATAAGTTAAGAATTTTGACAACCTGTTCCGGAGGCAAGCGTTCGGAAAGTGCCGTAAAACCGCGCAAATCCGAGGTTAAGATGGTAATTTTGCGGCGTTCTCCCCCCATCTTCAATCCTTCAGGATTTTCGAGGAGATTGGCTACGACTTCATCAGTTAGGTAGCGTCCGAAGGTTTTGCGAATATCTCCCGCCGATCGCGCAATATAAGCGAGAATAACCACCGTCGATGCCGCCAAAGCTAAGAGGGGAGGAACCACGGGAATCCACCATCCCCCCACTAAAGCCCAATAGGTGCCTCCCATTAATATTCCCATCGCGATCGCCGTCGAAACCCCTCGTTTCATTGCCTGTAGGTGATTATCTCCCCCCACGTGCCGCATCGCCCAGGAAATAGAAGCACCGATCGCCGACCAGAGCAAAATCCAGAGCCATTCCAAAGGTTCGGGCCAGGTTCGCATTAGGGCGCGATTATCGAGGACAGCGCTGAGAATTTGACTGGTGAGATGACCGTGAATTTCCACCCCAGGCATCGCCTGGGGTAGACCGATCAATCCTGTACTGTAGGGGGTAAAAAAGGCATCATTGGCACTCTCTCCCACTGCCCCAATCAGAACAATGCGATCGCGAGCCCAATCTGAAGGTATCTTATTTTCGAGAACGTCTGTTAGAGAAACTTGCTCGAAGGCGGAGGAAGAACTGCGATAATTGAGGATAATTTGATAATCGCCAGTTTCCGTGCGAATGTATCCCCCTTCATTAGCATCGAGGTCGGGAAAGACTGTATCGCCAAATTTCCACCAATTATCCGTCCCTTCAGCAATTTCTAATTTAATCCCCTCTTGATCTAAATAAAGCGCAGCAACATACATCGCAAAACTGGGAATTGCTTGGTCGGGGGTTTCCGCATTGGCAACCGTGAGCAAACCTCGACGCACTTTATTATCAGCATCGAGGATATTATCATTGGCTCCCACTTGTCCTTTAGCCTTTAATGCGGGGGGGGGATCGACGGTTTCTCGTTCATTATCCCCCGAAACTTTTTGAATGCCAATTAGGTTGGGTGTTGAATTAAAAACCCGCACCAATTCATCGCTACCAGGTTCAACGGGCTGACTGCGATAAATATCTAAGCCGATCGCCCTCGGTTTTTGCGCTGAGAGTTTTTCGAGCAATTCTGCGTAGATGGCATCGGGGAAGACTAACTTTTCTTGCTTGCGATAATCTTCCTCAGTTAAACCAACAATGACAATGCGATCGTCTTGCTCTTCTTGGGGACGCAAGCGTAAAAACTGATCGTAAACCGCCCATTCCCACCCTTGTAGTAGCCCAGAAATACGCAGGAGAATCACAAGCGCAGCAATAGTTGGCGTTGTTATCCACACGCCTCGCCATTGCCACGCCCAGTGCCGAAAAGATTGTTTATCTTTGCCCATTAAAACTCCAAGTCTTCTGGTTCAGGAACACAATACTCGCTATTTTGACATGAAACAAAGGGAATTGATTCAAATTGAGGCAAATTAACAGATTTGAGTAACCCTGCCCATTCTCCTGTATCCAAACTTCGCAGTTTTGCTGCTAAATTCACAGTTTCATTCCAGATAGCACCGGCGGCATATTCATTTGCTTTAGCAATCAGGGATGTAGCATTCATATTATCAAGATTAGCCGGGAGGGGTTCTAAATCCTCTGTCCGTTCAAATACACCTCGGACATAGCGATCGAGGTCATACTTGGTGGGATCGCAGTGGATAGAAAATGACCAAGTGTAGGTTTCACCGGCTTTTAAATCTGCACCCTCTAATTTATAACGAACAATGCCGCCTCCTTCGTTTAAGGCATCGGGAAGGAGCGTTTTGCCCACATAAACTTCTTCGGGCAATTGACGCGGTTGACCAGGGGTTAAAATCACCACCGTGGCGGAAATCTCTTCTGATGACACTGTTTTCGGGACATAGACATATAATGTTGGCTCAGAATCGGCTGTTTTCACCAACGTATCTTCGGGAATGAGAGCCGTTAGCGGTTCTACATTGTCCCCTTCTTCGAGACAGGAGGTTGCTCCAGTGCGAGAGCCTCCACCGTAGGTACGGCTTAAGGTTCCCCCTCCTGAAGGGGCGCTTTGGGGAAAATCAACACTAACGAGAAATTCCGGGATTGCTTGACTGGATGGGGGATAGACAAGCAGACTTGTACCCAGTAAGGTTGATAAAATTCCGAGAGATTGAAGTTGTTTGCGAAAACTCATTTTAATCCTTCTCCGACTGAGAGACATTCAAGGTGATTGTTTCTCTATGATGACAATTAGTGTTTTAGAGTTCCATTGACTTTATTGAGGACTTACGCAGTTAGGGAGTGAAACGCTCCCACTCCTATATTCTTTTGCTATGGAGGGTAAGTCCTGTTATTGATAATTCTAAGATAACTCACGATCGCCTATTGATGCCATGAGTCATCTGGCGCGTTGAGATAGGATATTTAACCGAAACCCAAGGCAATTTCTTGTAACCGATCGCCAGGGTTAAAAGCAAAAAGCGATGAGGTGGACTGTTTGGCGATCGGTGCAGAAGGATCGTCTAATTTTGTCCCCACGGTTTGCTGGCGAATTTTTTGTTTTTGGCTATATTCAATTTGTTTTTCTTTGGCGATCGCCCCGGCGGGAGTATTGGGGGGAATCACTTGCAGAAATTCGATCGCTTCTGTAAATTGGCGATCGGCGGCGAGGTCATAGGCGCGTTGCAGGAGGAACATGGCACGAATGCGCTGTTTTTGGCTATATTCCTTCAGTTTGGGTTGCACCTTTTTGCCAATGGTTGTATGGGGGGAAATATTTTCTAAATGGATTAAGGCGGTGGTAAAGTCTTTTTCCTCGGCTCGCTCAAAGGCTTGTTTTAAGAGCCTTTTGGCTTCTTGTTCCGCTTGGGGAGTTGCTTCCTTCAGGAGAGGATCAAGTTGCTTTTGCCAGTATTCGATCGCGGGAACTAAAGCAGCTTCACTGACTGTTATTTGCCAATTCTGCTGGGCAAAGGCTTCTTTGGCTGCATTAAAGTGCAGAGAAGCCCTACTCCAATCTTGCTGCCATTGGGCGATCGCCAGTTGGGATTGTTCGTAGACGGGGCTATCGGGAGGAACGGTGCGGGCGAGGGCGATCGCGTCTTCAAGGTTGCCTTGCTGCAGGTGACGTTGTGCTTTCGCAAAGCGAGTCTCTCCTGGATCTTTGGCGCTGCTGTCGGCAAGGGTGTACAGTCCGAGGGCAATGGCAAAGGTATTCACAAGAGCCGCAAGAATCCCCATTCTCATCAGAGTTCTCATTAAAGAAGGATTGAGAGAACGATGGGAGACTTTGGCAAGGGGAACTAACGAATATACTGGAGTAATTGAGTTGTAGGGCAGTTCGACATCAGCTTCGACTTGCTCTTGAGGCGCGTCTAGCTCGGGTGTAAGGCGATCGCACCAATCTTCAAATTCAGAAAGGGTCGGTTTTTGAATAAATTTGGAGGAAACCCGAGCTGGAGGAAAAATGGAGGTTTCCTGCGGACTCTTTTTCTGTAAGCCGGAATTATCGAGATAATGACTACTTGCTTCTAGGAGGGAATGACGTGCCGATGGCAGTAAGGGATCGAGTTCTGCTAGGACTTCTCTGGCGCTAATATAGCGATCGCGCAAGTGGTAGCGGGTCATCTGGTTTAAGATTTCTCCTAGTTCTGGGCTATAGGAGTTTTTGGCCAAGCGCTGCCATTTAATTTCGTTACTGGCGAGGTCGAGTTGCAACTTGGCGGGGTCTAATCCTGTTAGCATCTGAATAGCTACGATCCCGGCGGCATAAAGATCGCTGGCGGGTTGGGGTTGCCCGATGAGTTGTTCGGGGGCGAGATAGCCCGAGGGACTCACGGCAACGGTTGAGGATAGTCCCATACTATTATTGACAAGCTGACGATGGACGGGTTGCGCTGCCCCAAAATCAATGAGAATTAATTTACCATCTTTAGCACGTCGCAAAATATTGTTGGGTTTGAGGTCGCAGTGAATGACTCCCTGGGCATGGATGAAGTCTAAAACCCCGAGAATATCTCGTAAAAAATAAATGACTTTCGCTTCTCGTTCGCCAGATTCATCTTTTTGGGTCAGTTGGGAAACTTCGCGATCGAGAAGCGCTAATTCAGTATTGAGGATATGACCGATAATCAGTTCTTGTACTAAATAAAGCCCTTGATTTTCCTCAAAACAATCCAGAAAGCGCGGAATTTGGGCGTGATATCCCAATTTTTTGAGGGTTTCAGCTTCGGTGACGAAAATACGCCGACTGGTTTTGAGGAGGTTGGGTGATTCGCGATCGCCAGGATAGTATTTAACCGCGCATCGAGGGCGGGAAGGCTGGGCAAGGTCTCGAGCCAGATAGGTGTGTCCGAGGGAGCCAGAGTTTAAAAGCTGGAGAATCTCGTAACGATGTTTGAGGATTTGTCCGACAGGTGAGTAATACACTTTGTGATTTAACCAAGCTGCTAACTGTCCGGGTTGCCCCGTTCTCAATTTCTTATTTCTGGTTTTAATTCCGGTTTCCGGATGATTTCAGCAAAATTTTTTTCAATCAAATACTTTCAACAAAGTATTTTTACGATTGCAATAGCTGTACTTAAAATTATAGAGTTTAGATGGATAGTAAATTTTTCTCCCCATTAGGGTCTATTGTCCATGAATCCTGACTTTAGTGCATCAACTCAAAGTATTTTAATTGTCGATAATTGCCTTGACGATGCCGATCGCCTGGCAGTGCTTTTGACACAACAGGGATATCGCGTAAAAATTGTACAGCAGGGGACACAAGCCTTGGCAGAAGTAGCGCGATCGGAACTGGATTTGATTTTGCTCGATATCGATCTTCCAGATCTGAATGGTTACGATTTATGCCAAAAACTCAAAGCGAATTACAACACTCAAGAAATTCCAGTTGTATTTATTAGCAATCTCGACCATGTTTTGGATAAAGTGAAAGCCTTTTCTATAGGAGGAAGGGACTATATTACTAAGCCTTTTCACGATGCGGAAGTTCTGGCTCGCATTGAAAATCAATTGAGCATTCGCAATGCTTTAAAGCTCTTGATGATGCAGAATGCGCTCTTAGCGGAAGAAATTTGCGAACGTCAGCGTATTGAAAGAGAATTACGCCTTTCAGAAGAAAAGTTTGCGAAAGCGTTTCGGTCTAATCCTAACTCGATTACAATTACTAAATTGAGTGATGGCAATCATATTGATGCGAATGAAACTTTCTGTAAGGTGACAGGATATTCTCGCGATGAGGTTATTGGACACACAGCCAAAGATTTGAATTTATGGGTTCAAACTGATTTGCGAATTGACTTATTCAAGCATTTAACGATGTATGGGGTTATTCGCAACTATGAATTTCAGTTTCGCACGAAATCTGGGGCAATTCGGACAGCGTTACTTTCCGCAGAAATTATTACAATTCACGGTCAGGAATGTCTGCTTTCTCTCTCTAATGATATTACCGATCGCGTGCGTGCAGAACTGGCTTTACAAGATGCCAATGAGGAATTAAAACGCTTGGCTCTTCTTGATGGTTTAACTCATGTGGCTAACCGACGTTATTTTAATACAGAAATTGCTAATGTTTGGCAAAATTTGATGGCAAAAAAAGGATTTCTTTCTTTAATTTTATGCGATGTGGATCATTTTAAGCGCTATAATGATTGTTACGGTCATTTAGCGGGAGATGGGTGTTTGAAACGGGTAGCAAAGGCGATCGAGAAGGTTCTCAAGGAAGGAGAAATAGCGGGTGTAGAGTATATGATCGCGCGTTATGGTGGAGAGGAATTTGCCGCAATTTTACCTGAGACTGAGATAGATAAGGCTTTAGAAATTGCGGAAAGTATTCGCGAAGCAGTAGAAGGTTTGAAGATTCCCCATGCGCGATCCTTGGAAGGAAGTTATGTCACCTTAAGTTTGGGTGTTGTCACTACAATTCCTTCTGAGGAATTTTCACCAGAAGCGTTAATAGGTGTAGCAGATTTAGCATTATACGAAGCAAAGGAACAAGGCAGAAATAGAGTTATGGTTGAGAAGTTCTAGTTCTTTTATAATTATTTATCAACTATCAACTACTTACCTATCAACTATCAACTACTTACCTATCAACTATCAACTATCAACTACTTACCTATCAACTACTTACCTATCAACTATCAACTACTTACCTATCAACTATCAACTACTTACCTATCAACTACTTACCTATCAACTATCAACTACTTACCTATCAACTATCAACTATCAACTATCAACTATCAACTACTTACCTATCAACTATCAACTATCAACTATTAATAGGAGCATTTCATTTCAGTATTTGTAGTTTTTGCATTGAGAATATTGCAAGTGCTGAAACCGACAACACCATCGACAAGGAGATTATTTTGTTGTTGAAAGTTCCTGACAGCAAGTTCTGTAGATAATCCATAATAACCATCAATATTAAAGGTATAGTAACCTAATTCTTTGAGTATTGTTTGCAAGAGAATAACATCAGAACCGCGATCGCCAAGTTTGATAAATATTGGTCTAAATAAGGAAGTTTGTCCAGGGGAAGAATTAGTGCGATCGCGAGAACTTCTTCCTTGATTTATGGCATTATTATTGCGATCGCGAGAATTATTTCCTCGATTTCCTCGATTTATGGGAGTCTGTTGATTTGCTGAAGAGAGATTGCGCTGTCGTGTTGTATTATTGTCTGAGTTTCTTTTATTTTGATTAGATGTTGTTCTATTTTCTGGTTTTGGAGATTGTTCTAAATTGGTGGGTTGGGATAGGGAAGAACGAGAGGTATTGGGTACATTATTGGCTGAATTTGTCGTGTTAGCTTCTTGTGAAATATTGCCCTCTTCGCGATTAGATTCTGTTTTTTTATTGTTCCCATTGTTCAATTTTCTTGATTGAACATTGTTATTTTCCGAGTTATTTTCTGATTCATCAGAATTGTTTGATTTTGACTCTATTTTTGATTTTTCTGGATTATCCTTCGTTTTATCTTTAGGTTTGCGATCGCCAACCTTATTCTTTCTTGTTTGACTTACAATTGTTTCATCCTTGGCGGTAATTTCCTCTCTCTTGCTATCTTTTTCATCTCCGACTAGAAATTTAGTTGTTATTTGGACTGAAGTATAAACAGTTAATAAAGAAGCAAGTAAAAAAGTGGCAAAAATTGAGAGGCGAATCTCTTTTGTTTTTCGTTTCAGTAATAAAAAAATCAGGAAGAGAAAGAGAAAAATAGACAAGAAGACTAAACCCAAGTAATTATTAGTAGAATTAGCAAGGGTGCGAGGCTGAGACTCAGATCGATCTGGAGGTTGTTCTTCTCTAGAATTTTGAGCAATTTTCCAAGATTTTCTCGAAAAAGAAACAATTTTTATCATCGAAAAATTGGGTAGAAACCCCGTCCTTATAGGACGGCTTTATATTAGTTTCGCTACCGCCTTGGAGTTGTTTAATTAGGGTGCTTTTGTATT
>NZ_JACSWA010000527.1 GCF_016888125.1 Spirulina sp. CCY15215 | reverse complement strand
CTGATTCGCTTTGCTCAGACTCCCTTGTTTGTGGCAATTCCTCTCCCGCTAACCCTATCGGGTCTAACGGGAGTCCCCTTGCCACATCTTTGATGGAGAACTTGCAACATTTCTTTACAAGGATTAAAACTAGAGACAGAAGAAAACGCACATTCACTGCTTTTGAGACGCGATTTCTGAAACGCGATCGCAGTTGAATGGCAATCAATACCCAAACCCGCACCAGTTATCATGGAGAATCAGCGATCGGTGTTCCAACACCTAAAGCAGGATTTAAAAAACGACTTAATTGCAGGTCTTTTAGTTGTCATCCCCCTAGCAACTACAATCTGGCTGAGTTTTACCATTGCCAGATGGGTGATAGGGTTTTTAACGGAAATTCCCAAACAGCTTAATCCTTTCCAAGGATTACATCCAGTTTTAACGAATCTCATCAATCTATCCGTTGGGTTTGCTGTCCCTTTAGTCTTTATTCTGCTGATTGGCTTAATGGCCAGAAACATTGTGGGACAATGGCTGCTCAATTTGGGAGAGCGAATTTTACAAGCTATTCCCCTCGCTGGATCTGTTTATAAAACCCTCAAGCAAATTTTGGAAACTTTACTCCAAGATTCCAAAAGTAAGTTTCGACGGGTGGTTATTGTGGAATATCCTCGGCAAGGAGTATGGAGTCTCGGTTTTGTGACAGGCCAATTAAGCCCACTTCTTCAGGCTCACCTTTCTCAGCCTATGTTGAGTGTATTTATTCCCACAACTCCCAACCCGACTTCGGGATGGTATGCCATAATTCCAGAATCTGAGGCGATCGATTTATCCATTTCTATTGAAGATGCCTTTAAAGTCCTGATTTCTGGAGGAATTGTCAGCCCCAAAACATTCCCAACTGCTTCTCCACCTGCGGCGATCGCCCTTTCTAAATCTTCCTCAAAATCTCCCAAGTCCTACGAAACCATTCCTCGCAATCATGATTCCTTAGAGCGATCGGAAGAAAAACAACAGGCTTTACCGATTGAAGAAGAAAAAGTATAAGATTATAATTTCCGGCTTGATTGTTTCTTGTTAATTTTTTCTTTTTCTCCATACCATTATGCCTCGTCAACAACCCCGTCAAACTTCACGAGAATTAGCTCTTTTAAGCCTAAGTCAAGTTCGAGGCAATTCGGAAAAAATCCAACAACAAACCCTCAATGATTTGGTTTTAGCAGCTATTCGCACCCTAGTCGCAGAAGCAAGAGATACCCTCTCCACTGCAAGCGAAGAAATCCAACGAGGAGCCGATCGCCTAGCAAGTAGCGAGACTCGAGCAACAGACATACAAAGTAGTAAAACAATGGTTAAAGAAGCCATTGAATTAACCGAAAAAGCCCTCAACCGCGTCGGTTATGCCGCAGACTTACCCGAATTCATTTATTTAGCCGATCGCCAAGATGTGCAGGAATATGCCTTAGAATTAATTGGGACAGTCAAGCGTCGTCGAGGGGAAATTACCGAGGCGATCGAATCCTCTCTGGTAGATTGGCAATTCCATCGCATTCCTCAAGTCGATCGCGATATTCTCTCTCTTGCAGTTGCTGAAATTGTTTTTTTAGACATTCCCACTCGTGTCGCCATTAATGAGGCTGTAGAATTAGCAAAACGCTATTCTGATGAAGAAGGCTCTCGTTTTATTAATGGTGTTTTACGCAAAGTGGTAGAAAGAGAAAAGAGCAAGGAGTTTCCCCAAGAGGAGAGCATTTTAGAAACATAAAAGATGGATAATTGATTGATAACTGTTTATTAATTAAAAAAATGGTATTTAATTGGTTTAATCGAAAATTAGGTAAAGATGAAGACAAAGAAAAAAAGGAGAATGAGAAAAAGAAACCTCAGTCTCTAGAGTCGGAATCACCTCAAACTCAACCAAAATCTCCAGAAGTAGAAACAGAAGAATCTTCTCCTCAAACTACCCAAGAAGATTACTTGAAATGGGCAAAAGCTGCTTATCAAAATATTCAACAGCGTCAAGAAAAAATAAAAGCAGAAGAAAAATCCTCCGAATTTTCTGAGGAAATCAAGAGTCAGGAAACAAGTACACCGATAGAAACCGATCGCGAGGAAACTATTGTTGAAGATATTACAGAAACAGTTGCTGAAAAAGAAACAAGTACACCCGTAGAAACCGATCGCGAAGAAACTATTGTTGAAGATATTACAGAAACAATTGCTGAAAAAGAAATCAGTATACCCGTAGAAACCGATCGCGAAGAAGTTATTATTGAAGATATTACAGAAACAGTTGCTGAGGAAGAAATCAGTACACCGATAGAAACCGATCGCGAAGAAGTTATTATTGAAGATATTACAGAAACAGTTGCTGAAAAAGAAATCAGTATACCTGTAGGAACTGATAACCGAGAAGATATCGGAGAAACAATTGTTGAGAAAGAAAACAATACATCTGTAGAACTTGAAAAAATTGCCGATACTGATACAGAAATAGGCGAATTATCTGCAACCGATGAAACCGCGATCGAGACTCCCGAAACCAGTCAAGAAACGCCATCAGAACCTATCTCTACCCCAGTGTGGATGCAGAAATCTGATGCGTTGGAAAGATTGAAAGAAACGGCGATCGAAACTCCTGAATCAGAAATTGAAAGCGAATCTTCCCTTGATTTTGATGAAGATTTTGTCTGGTCGGCTAAAGTTTTGGCGGAACAAGGAAGGCGACCTGAAGAGGTTTCTCTTGATGAAATTAGCTGGCTTAAACGTTTGCGAGAAGGACTCGGTAAAACGCGCCGAAGTTTAATTAATCAACTTAAAGCTGTTGTGGGACAAGGGCCTCTTAACGAAGACGCTGTAATGGAAATTGAGGCTTTACTTCTACAAGCCGATGTGGGAGTCGAGGCCACAGAATATATTATTGAAACGCTACAAGACAAATTGCGAGAAGAATCTCTCCCACCGGAAGAGGCGATCGCCTATTTAAAAACAATTCTTTGCGACCTTCTCGACAAACCCCTAAAAGATCCGCAAAATGCAGCATTGACTCCTCAAGATGGTGTTCTAAATATTTGGTTAATGACCGGGGTTAATGGCGCAGGAAAAACCACTACAATTGGCAAATTAGCACACATGGCCAAACAGTCCGGCTATAGCTGTATTATTGCCGCAGCAGATACATTTCGGGCCGCAGCAGTAGAACAAGTGACCATTTGGGGTGCGCGATCGCAAACTCAAGTTATTGCTAATCCAGGGAAAAATACTGACCCAGCAGCAGTAGTTTATGATGCAATTAATGCAGCTATCTCGCGAGATATTCGCCTCTTATTAGTAGACACTGCTGGACGCTTGCAAAACAAAAAGAATTTAATGGCAGAATTGGCAAAGATTCGCCGTATTATTGATAAAAAAGCCCCCAATGCAACAGTGGAATCCCTGTTAGTTTTAGATGCAACATTGGGACAGAATGGCTTACGTCAAGCCCAAGTTTTTTCAGAATCTGCCAAGTTAAGCGGTGTTGTCTTGACTAAACTCGATGGTAGTGCTAAAGGTGGTGTAGCTTTAGCCGTTGCTAAACAGTTAAATTTACCCATTTGCTTTGTTGGTGCGGGAGAAGGAATCGAAGATTTGCGTCCTTTCTCCAGTTATGAGTTTGTCGAAGCTCTTTTAAGCGATTAACTAATAAATCTTCTAAGTTTCCTCGTTTTTAAAGAGTTATCAAAGATTCTGTTAATCTAGATCAAAGCAAGATTAAATGAGGAGGAGATTTTGGTTAAAATTCGCTGTGGGAATAAGATTTTTTCCAATATTGAAGGAATTTTGTTTGATAAGGACGGAACATTGGAAGACTCGCAAAACTTTTTGCGAGAACTGGCAAACAAGCGATCGCGTCTCATTGATGCACGCATTCCTGGCATTGGCGAACCTTTACTGATGGCTTTTGGACTAAATGAAGGCAGCCTCGATCCCACGGGTTTAATGGCTGTGGGTAGTCGCCGAGATAACCAAATAGCAGCAGCCGCCTATATTGCCGAAACTGGACGCGGTTGGTACGAAGCCCTCGAAATTGCCCGTTTTGCTTTTGAAGAAGCCGATAAATATATCCAGCGTACCCCGCAAAACTCGCCCCTTTTTCCAGGCAGTTTGGCGGTTTTGCAGACTTTATCGGCAACTGAGTTAAAACTGGGCATTCTCTCCGCAGATTCAACCCTAGGAGTCGAAAATTTTATCGATCGCGCCGGTATTGGGAACTATATTAACTTAGCGCGGGGAGTCGAACCGAATGGACCTGGCAAACCGGAGCCGAGGCTTTTCCTAGAAGCCAGTCATGCCCTCTCGACTACCCCAGAAACGACGCTAATGGTGGGAGATTCTGCTTTGGATTTTGAAATGGCAGAGAATGCAGGTGCAGCAGGGGTTGTGGGCATTTGTTGGGGCAATGCTAACGCCCCGGTACTTAGGAAGGCCGATGCTGCTATTGCTCATTTGAATGAGTTGGTTATTATTGATGGGGAATAAAAAATAGGTATTTTAATCCTTGGCGGATCGGACTGCGCGATAATTAAGTACCCTACCCCCTACTCCCTAATTTAAAAGAAGTACGATGTTGAGGAGAAATCCCATATTCTTCAATCCCTTGACGGTGACGTTTTGTACCATATCCTTTGTTTGCAGCGAGATCGTAGTGGGAGTATTTTTGAGCAAAACGCGCGATTAATTCATCTCGCCAAACCTTCGCGATGATACTTGCTGCTGCGATCGCAGAAGATTGCCGATCGCCCCCAATAATAGTTTGCTGGGAAATCTCTAAATCAGGAATGGGAAATTTGCCATCAATAAAACACAATTCTGGGGTTAAATCTAACTTGAAAATTGCTCGTTTCATGGCCAACAAAGAAGCCTGTAAAATATTGAGGCGATCGATTTCCCTCACGGTGGCATAACCAATACGCACATCCGTTGCGATCGCGGGAATCATCAATGCGAGTTCGCGGCGTTTCGGGGGGGAAAGCTGCTTGCTATCGCGAACCCCTAGGGCTTGTAATTGCTGACATTGAGACAAAGGAAGACAAACCACCGCCGCGACGACGGGTCCAAATAAAGCACCCCGCCCTACTTCATCTACTCCGGCGATCGGCATTTCCGCATTAGCGTTATCCGATAAATAGGAATATTCAAAATTGGGAACGGGGTAACTTTTCATAGAACAAATTTACTGAGCAGACGAACGACGACGGCGACGGCGAATAATGGGTCGCTTGTCAGAATCTTCATCATCAGTATCTGATTCCTCCACCTCGTCGGTAGATTCTGCGATCGCCTCTTCAAACTCTTCTGCTTCATCCTCGACTATTTCTGCTTCTTCAAGATTGCGATCGATGACGGACTCTTCTTCCGGTTCCCAACTTGTTTCAGAAGTTGTTTCAGAAGTTGTTTCAGAAGCTATTTCAGAAGCTATTTCAGAAGCTATTTCAGGAGATTCGGGTTCATGGATAGAAAGCACAACAGCACGGGGGTCTTTCACCTCTCGATCGGCACGGATTAAAGGAGATATCCCCATCAACGCATAGACATCCTGTTCGAGGGTTGTCATTTCAACCGTCACCTTCTCCGGAGGGGGCGTATCTCGTCGAGAAATGCGGCGATCGTAGTGATCGTTCACATCTTCTGTGGCGGAAAAATCCTCCTCCGTTTCCTCGCTGCGACTATTCCCCCCATTGAGCCGGATTTTCGTCACTTTATTGGGGGTTTCCATCTCCCCGACTCGACGGCGACGGCGACGGCGATTTGCAGCTAAATTTTGTTCCTGATAATTGGGATGATTCAGTAGATCGAGTTCTTGAGGATTATCCTCCGCCCCAAGGTCTAAAAGCCCGTCTATTTCATCATCTCGCTTTTCAGGGAGTTTGGGGGAGGGTATAGAAAGAACCGGAAGGCTTTGGCTTTTTTCGCTCGGTTCCTCCTCGACTTCCATACCGGGTAAATTAGGAGTATGACCCAAGCCGCCACAAGTCGGACATTCTTTGCCAAAGAGTTCGTAAATGTTTTGTCCTTGACGCTTGCGGGTCAGTTCCACCAAGCCTAATTCTGAAAGTTGGGCGATTTGGGGACGCGCCTTATCCCCACTCAAAGCATTATTAAAGGTTTCCAGCAAATCGAGGCGATCGCGGTGGGAGTCCATATCGATGAAATCTACCACGATCACGCCGCCAATATTTCTGAGACGAAGTTGACGGGCGATTTCTGTGGCGGCTTCATTATTCGTCCATAGCACCGTTTCTCGAGCCGTGGATGACCGGGTAAAGGAGCCGGAGTTGACATCAATTACCACCAATGCTTCCGTGGGTTCAATGATGATATAACCGCCAGAAGGTAGATCGACGCGAGGCTTGAGGGCTTCGAGAATGGCAGCATTGATGCGGAAAAATTCGAGAATGGGCTGGCGTTCCCGGTGATGGTCGATGAGAACCCCCTCGGGCGATCGTCCTCCACTCCAATTCTGCAAATGCTGTTTGACCCGTTTAACCGCATCGCTCGAGTCCACTACGATGCGATTAACATCGGCGCTATAAATGTCCCGCAAAACGCGCTGAATGAAGTCATCATCGCGGTTGAGTAAAGTCGGGGGTTTGGTGATATTGGCTTGTTGTTGAATGTCTTCCCATTGTTTTTGGAGGTATTCTAAATCCTCCATGATGGCTTCTTCATTTTTCCCGTCGGCTTCCGTCCGTACCAATAATCCCATTCCTGCTGGCTTGATCAAAATGGCCAAAGCTCTCAGGCGCGATCGCTCGGTTTCATTTTTGATGCGACGGGATAAATTAACCCCTCGGCCATAGGGCATCAGAACCAAATAGCGTCCGGGGAGGGTAATATTTCCCGTTAGCCGGGGACCTTTATTTCCCGTCGGCTCTTTCATAACTTGGACGAGAACTTTTTGGTGGGGGGCCAGCAGTTCGGTAATGGCTCCAGCACCTCGGCGCAATCGCAGGGGACCTAAATCCGTGACGTGCATAAAGCCATTTCGTTCGGCATCGCCAATATTGACGAAAGCGGCATCAATCCCTGGGATGACATTTTCTACGGTTCCAACATAAATATCGCTGACTTGTTGGGTTCCCGTAGAGACAACAAGTTCTTGAACTCGATCTTCAGCAAAAATGGCGGCAATTTGATGTTGTTCTGCAATAATGATCTGCTTGGGCATGCAATTTCCTCAATACTCTATCGATTCGGTGAAAGCATCCATGAAAGCATCCATGCGCGACGACTCGGATTGTTTAAATCCTTGAAAAAGCGATGCAACCTTACTCTTTTTTAGCGCAAGGCTTCGCGATCGCGCTGGTTTAAAGAAGCTCTATGGGGTCAAGAAAAACTTTTTGAAATAGCAAACAAAACTGAAGCAAAACCGAGATGAGAGAAGAATTTTAAATTCCACTCACAGTGGGTTATGGGGAGAAAAAGATGATTATTGGAGATTAACTCAACTCTCAACCTTGGTTAGGTCGGACTGCGAGCGATCGCAATCCCTTCCCTGACAAGTTGGGTATCTCTCTACACCCGAACCTCAAACTGAATAATTTTTTGGATTACTTTTTTGAGTCCGCGCTCTCCCAATAACGGGCTAGTAGCAAGAGTGAATCTCACAAATTTTCCCCTCAAGGCATTTCCTGATATCCGCACTCATTTTAGTGCAAGCAACCAACAGTTTCTTGCTTGTTTCTCCAAACAATTTAAACTGATGAGGTTTAATTAAACTGATGAGGTTTAATGGGAGGGGATGAAATTCGCTCGGTGCTAACTATTTCTTGCCTGCCCAATTATACCTTGTTCTTGACATCTCCCCGCTTTAAAAAGACGGGGATTCTGTGGTTAATCCACCGAAAGCGGGCGGCGCTTTTAAAGGGCGGAAATAGTTCCGCCCACAGCACCTTGTTAAAACCGCGCTTTCGCCAAGTCTGTCAACAGACTCCTACATCCCTTGGCTAAAAAATAGCTGTGGACTTACATGGAAGTATTGTAACGCAAGAC
>NZ_JACSWA010000526.1 GCF_016888125.1 Spirulina sp. CCY15215 | reverse complement strand
CGATTTAGTTTTATTTTTGGCTTTTCGTCGGCTCATTGGCTCAAAAACTTTAGTCTTATTGCTTTTATTCTACTAAACTTATTTTTAGTTGTCAATACAGTTCTAAAAAAAATATGCCTAACTTCCAGAGACTGAAAACCCGTTCTAATAGCGCATTTCGCCTCATTTATCACCTTGTTTTAGTCACAAAGTTCCGCCGTAAATCTCTCAGCGCTGAAATTTTAGAGCGAATGCAAGAGATCGTTAAAGCACTTTTGATTAAATGGGAATGTGAATGTATCGAATTCGGAGGCGAATCCGACCATATTCACATCTTGTTTGAAGCTCATCCTAGTGTTGAA
>NZ_JACSWA010000525.1 GCF_016888125.1 Spirulina sp. CCY15215 | reverse complement strand
CTCTAGTCGGATGCTTCGCGATTTCCTTTGTTGGTCTCGCTAACCCTACCCAAATCAAAGATTATGGGTAGGGACTGCACTCGACATTTTGTTCAATCATAGCTGGAATAGCCGCTATTCTGATTGGTTTTGGAGGTACATTTTCAGCATTTTGGTTTAACTTGCCTGCGGATAGTGGTGGCGTTTCTGAATTGGTTCTGAATCAATTCTTGTTGGGTTTTTGGCTATGGTTAGCGGCTCCTGGCTTAATAGCCTTGATTTCTATCGCCTTTCTATATAAAAGTGTCAGTAAAAAGAGCCGGCTCGATTAACTGCTAACAATGATTAAGAGAGGAGCAATAAATGAGAGTGATAAGAACTAAACAGCTTTCCCTCGATGCCTTATGGGATTCAGCAATATCTCAGGAGCGTGTATTTAGACCCGATGACTTTGCTCATTTGCCAGAAGTTGTCAGGCGGTATCTCGACCATGCGATCGCCCCTGGAACGGCGATCGCATCAGCAGTGCGCCTAAAAATGCACGGCGAAATCAAATTAAAAACCTGGAGTCCCTTCACCGCAGAGCAAGTTGTCTGCTGGGAGCGCGGTTTTATTTGGAGTGCCACCGCCTGGATGAACCACTTACCGATCGTGGGATCAGATCGGATCATTGATGGCATTGGGGCGATGCAATGGAAGCTATTAGGGCTATTCCCAGTGATGACCGGAACCGGCTCAGATATTACTCGGTCTGCTGCCGGTCGTCTTCAGGCAGAATCTATGTTATTGCCATCTGTATTCTCTAGCGATCAGATATCATGGACAAGCCGGAATTCATCGCACCTACAAGCCAGTTTTATCCTACAAGGCGAGCCAGCGAAATTAGACCTAACCATCGATCGAACGGGGCAACTCAAAACCGCCAAACTGCCACGCTGGGGCAATCCAGAAGGTGCTGAACACCACTATGTAGATTTCGGGGCGATCGTAGAAGAAGAAGGCACATTCTGCGGCTACACGATTCCCACCCGTTTGCGAGTTGGGTGGTACTTTGGCTCCGATCGATTTGAGTCAGAAGGCGAGTTTTTCCGCGCCACCATTGATGAGGCTATCTACCAGTAATCGTTAGCAGTTTCAGAAAATTCAATTTTAGAAAATCTATGCCAATTAAAAAGATGCAATCACGAGGTCTGCGATGACGATTTTCATTCTGATTCAACTTCTGTTGCCCCTGATTTTGATTGGGTGGTTGGCTTTTGTGCCGCCCCGCAATCTACTGGGTATGGGGATTCAATCTCTGGTGACGGCGATCGCCTTGGTGGCGATCGCGACTATGGGTATCTGGATCTTTCCGCCCTAGTGGACTCCCTATCTGTATGGGGTGCTATTTATGCTGGCGTTGGGACTGGGGTTTTCAAAGCATCAGCCCAAGCGCCGGATGCCCTTAAGCTGGCCAGGTTGGTTGATGGTTATCGGCTTCGTGGCCTTTGGCGTGTATGCAGGCAATGAGGCAGTCCGCAGTTGGACGGGGCAGTTTCCTGCTGCTGCGCCTACTGTTGACCTTACCTTTCCTCTGCGGGGTGACAATTTTCTGATTCTCAATGGCGGTAGCAATATTCGCATCAATGCCCACCTCAAAACCCTAGATGAGTCAGTGCCGCGTTTCCAAGCCTACCGGGGTCAAAGTTATGGCATCGATATCATTCAGGTTAATCGCTGGGGGTGGCGATCGCCCGGCATCAGCCCCAAGAACCCTGCGGCGTACTTGATCTACGGCGCGACGGTGTTCGCTCCCTGTGCAGGTCAAGTGGTGCAGGCGATCGATGGCTTCCCAGATATGACCATCCCAGAAACTGATCTAGTGAACCGCGCTGGAAATCATGTGATTCTGCGCTGCGGCGAGTCCGAGGTCATCCTGGCCCATTTTCGCCCCCAGAGTCTCTTGGTGGATTCCGGTATGACCGTTGCCGTCGGGGATGCCATTGCCGAGGTCGGCAATTCTGGGGCCAGCACCGAACCCCACCTTCACATTCATGCCCAGCGACCGGGTTCTTCAGCCGTGCCTCTGTCCGGCGACCCCTTGCCGGTGCGCTTCGATGGCCGTTTTCTCATTCGCGGCGATCGTCTGACTTTGAGGCAGTGATGGCTTGAGCGCATTTCATCCCCAAAAAAAATATCCTTGTCAAAGTTACCGTACTCAACCAGGTTTATTCGTAATGAAGAAATATCCCGTCATTTGGTTTTATATCTTGGCCTTTGGTATTTCATGGATTGGCATGGTATCAGTGATCTTAGCCTCGCGAGATATTGCCCCACTTTACCGCACTTACTTCCTAGTTCTTTCCATCTTTTATGCCATTGGCCCTGCACTTGCGGCTGTGATTGTGGCACAGGTGGCGTATGGTTGGGCAGGGGTTGGAGATTTGCTCAAGGGACTGATCCGATGGCGGGTTGCCCCAGTCTGGTATATCGTCGCAGTGCTGGGGCCTGCGGTTCTTCTCATTACGGCGCAAGGCCTCACCAAATTACTGGGCTTTTCAGCAACAGTTGTCACACCACAGGTCGATCTATCCCCTTATTTTTTCATTGGTCTCATGGTCAATTTCTTCGCCAATATCTGCGAAGAAATTGGGTGGCGCGGTTTTGCATTGCCACGATTGCAGAAACGACATAATGCCTTCATAGCTACTCTGATTGTGGGCACATTATGGGGGTTATGGCATTTACCGCTTTTCTTTTTGGCGGGTGCGATGTCTGAGTACCCTTTTCTTTGGTTTATCAGCATCGTGGCAGATGCTTTTGTATACACCTGGATTTACAACAGTACTAAAGGCAGTATTTTGCTAGTGGCGCTTTTGCATGGTTCGGGGAACATAGCTAGCGCATTCATCCCTGGGGTATCCCCTATCATCTATGCTCTTGTGAACTGTGTGGTGGCAATGGTATTGATAGCCGTGTTTGGCAGAGCGAATCTCTCGCGCCGAAAAAGGGTTCGTGCGTGCTAAAACTGGTTTACAAGGGACTGACTTTAAAGTTGTATCGGGTCAAGGCGTTCAAGATATAGTTAATAATCAACACTATCGGGTTGGCAGACCGAAATGGATTGAGGAGTTAAAATTGCAGTTTCCTTTAACCTTGCAAAAAGGGTTGCAAGAAAGTGAATCGCGGGGAGAAAGCGCGATCGCCTATAGAAACTATACGAGACAAGTTAACAATGACAGAGGGTAACATGGGATTTTGGTCAGTGGTTGCTGTCGGCATCGGTGGCATGGTGGGTGGCGGCATCTTCGCCGTTTTGGGGTTGTCGGTGCAGTTAGCCCAAGGAGGCGCACCCTTAGCGTTTGCGATCGCCGGCACTGTTGCCTTAGAATACGCATTGGCGGCGGCGGCTAAACCCTTCATGGGACAGGCTGGTTTTAGTTTAATTGCGATCGCGGCTTTACTTTCAACGGCTTCAGCCCTCAATGCCACACTTTACGGCACTTCACGCCTGAGTTTTATCATTGCTAAATCTGGAGAGTTACCCTCTGCGTTAGAAAAAAAGATCTGGAATCAGCCAGTTGAGGGGTTATTAATTACCAGTGGCTTAACTCTAATTGTTGCTAATGTATTCGATCTCTCTGGCATATCGACAATGGGTAGCTCAGGCTTTTTAATCATTTTTGCTGCGGTCAACTTTGCTAATGTGCGGCTTTATAAACGCACTAATAGCTATCGATGGATTTCATTTTTGGGTATTGTTTTTCTGTTCAATTACTTTTTCAGCAAGCCCTAAATAAAAATTCTGAACACGGATTAGATGGATTACGCTGATTTCACTGATTTTAATTCATTTAATCTCCCAAAATTCAAAAAAATCCGCGCCATCCGTGAAATCCATTTAATCCGTGTCCCAGATGTTTATGTTTTGATTAATCTTTTAAATTCTAGGCTTTTACTTCCAAAATTAATCAATAGCCCGATTTCGAGTTTATATACTTTAAGATAATTTAAGGCTTGGGCAAGGTGGACATCTTCTAGTTGTTTGGTGGCTTTTAGTTCGACTAATATTTTTTCTTCAACCACAAAATCAGCCCGCCGTGTGCCGATCGGCTCTGGTAGATTTTTATAATAAATATGTTGCTCAATTTCTCTAGCAAAGGTTAACCCTGCTTGATGAAATTCGTAGGCTAAGGCGCGTTGATAAATTACTTCTTGAAAACCACTACCTAGAAATTTATGAACCTCAAAGGATGCACCGATTATTTTTTTGGTAATGTCTTGGTATTTTAAGTCCATAATAAAAACTTGAACACGGATTAAGCGGATTTCGCTGATTTCGCTGATTTTAATGGTTTACATTTTTCATGATATATATACTTTAGCAGATAACCTGATCCATGTAATCTGTGCAATCCATATAATCCGCATAATCCGCGATTCTGACTTTTTAATTTCCTAAATTTACAATTATCTCAAATTCAGCTTTAGTTAATGGCATTACGGCAAGTCTAGGCTGTTTGACTAAGCCAATATTTGCTAATTCTGGAATTTCTTTAATCTGGCTTAATGTTATTGGTTTCTCAAAACTTTCGATTGGCTCAAAGGTGACGCTTAACCATTTGGGATCGTCGGTGGTTGGGTCTTGATGGGCGGTGACTATGACTTTCATTTTACCCATGATGCTGTTTCCTTCTTGGCTATGGTAAAACAAGACTTCATCATCTATTTGCATGGCTTTGAGGTTATTCCGTGCTTGTGGGTTGCGGACGGAATATATTTCAAATTTACCGTTACGCAAAATTTCTTGCCAACTGTAGCGGAAGGGGGCGAATTTTACTAGCCAGTAGTTCATATTAATTAAATGCTGAACACGGATTAAGGGGATTACGCAGATTACGCTGATTTTTAAGATAACTCAAATCCGTGCAATCAGTGTAATCCGCTAAATCCGTGTTCAAAGAGTGGGGTTAAGTTTACGCAGGTTAGCTTTTTGGGCTTGCGATAATTTTGGATATCTACGCACATACCAATTCTCAACTTCGGCAATGTCTTCGGCGTTAAGTCCATAGGCTTCATAGACTAATTTATCTATTTCTATCTGTTCGTGACTGGCATAATCATAACGAGGATCAATTTTTTGTTTTGAAATTAAGGAATTGATATTTTGTTCTAAATTAAGATTTGAAATAATAATTGATGTATCAAACAAACCTTGCTCTGGACTTTCTACTGTGTGCGCTCTATAGTTTTTAAGCAAATATCTGTAAACATTACTATTCAATATCCCAAGAACTTGCTCTGAATTAAAAGAAGTAAAAATTGTAGAACCTTTGTTTCCAAAAACTGCACCACATCCTAGTCTAAATGTTGGAGAGTAAATACCAGTTGGGGAATATGTAATTCCATATTGAAAATATCGTTCCGTATTTCTAAATACAGCACAGGTAGTAGTTTCATAACTCTTTTTAATAGGAGTATTTTCTTTGTATTCTTGTATTCTTTGGGCAATAGTCAATGACTTCATTCTATTCATACTCCATTCACACCAATCTATGAAGTAGTCAGTTACAACAAAATAGTTTGGCAACCAACCATCATCTGAGTCACTCTCACCACCTTTATCGTAAGGAACAATATAACGCCCACCAAAATATCTTTGACTTGAAGGATCATCTTTAGAAACACCCTTATTAATCACCTCTAAGCGCAAATTATCATTATTTCTAATCTTGTCTAAATCTTCCTCAGTTAGCAAATACTCTCTAAAGTCTTCAATACTGCGATAATTACCCCTTGCATCAGGATTTTGGAACAAATAAGCCTGATTATCACCAGTTTGTAAACCAACTTTTACATCCGCAATATCCCCTAACTTTACGACCTGAATCTCTTTATCATTCATCTCAATCTTGCGTACTTTTAACATTTTACCGCCAATTTCCTGCTCAACAGTTTTCGGCATACAAGACGGATCATTACTATCATTCATCAAAACAAACAACTTAGGACTAGCCACAAAAAACGGCAAATTACTATTAGTCCGAATCAAACCTTGCGGATAATAATAAATCCCATACTCCTCATTACTCACACAATCCCTCACCTCACCAAAATCAACCCCTCGCGCCAGCCCCAACAACTCCACAAACCGACTATAACTATCATGAACACTCACATTAGTCATATCCACCATCTGACAAACATGATCCCGATTAAAAGACTTTGAAGTATTGCGTTCACAAATAATAATCGCCGTATTTACAGTCGCCTTAAACGTATCAGTATGCACCCGAATCATCTTATGAATGTAGTTATCCATCATTTGACGACGCAGAGCATGATGACTCTTGATAGTCATAAAAGTATCACTGACAATATAAGCCAAAACCCCACCATCCTTTAACGGAGTTGGCTTATTATTACTTGCCAAAAACCTCGCAATAAAAGCACCATAGGGATCTTTACTATCTATTCCCAAATCCTTACGCACATCATCACTAATCTTCGTACCACCATAGGGCGGATTACCAATCACACAATCAAAACCCTGCCCCTCAAGCTCTGGATAGAAGTAATCCAAATTAAAAAATGGAGCCGCCACCGTCGCATGGGTAAACCAATGACGCAATAACTCCTTATTTTGTCCTGTGATCTGCTTACCAGTTATTTCTTTACTAAAAGACGGAAATGCGCGATCTAAAACCGTCACGATTTCTTCAACAACTAAATTTTTATCCTCAAGCGATAAGTCAGGCTTGTAATACTTGAGTCTCGCAACTTTTAACTTAGCGATCGCATCAGGCGAAAACAAATCTGCTTGAATATTTTTGAGACTATTTGCACAAATAATCTTTGTCTCAATATTCGGCATTGGTGTAATTCCTTTCTCAACCTTTTGATCAATTAGCAAAGAGATAAAAAAGCGTAACTTGGTAATCTGTACCGCCAAAGGCTGAATATCAATGCCATAAATACTATCCCGAATAATTCCTAACTTACGGCTGTAATCATCTAAATGTTGCTTCAGTGTCTTCTCAAATTCATCTCGATAATTAGCATCTACAGGTTGCAGTTTCAGCCGTAACCATTTGGAATTATCTGGATCAACCAGCTTCAAAATATCAACCAACCGATGTAAAACACCCATCGAGAAAGCCCCTGAACCACAAGCAGGATCAAGCACCTTAAATCGATCAATTCCATTCACCACACCGTCACAAAAATTACGATCTTTATTGTCTAGAATGTTCTCATAGACTAACTTTTTGAGGGTTTCCACATTCTTAGAAATAGTATATTTTTTCAGATAAATAAACAGACTTTCATTCACCATTTCTTGAATTACCTTACGTGGTGTGTAATAGCTCCCTGTCTGCTTACGGATACTCTTGATCGTACTCTCTCCCAAATTTGGATCAAGTTCTGCCAATAGGTTTTCAAATACTAAACCCAACAACTCAGGATCTAACGCAATATCTTCATCATAGGGCGTATTCTCTTCCAAAGTGAACTTATAGGATTTAAAAATTTCATTCAAACCCTTATGGTAAACCTTCCTAACTTCAAGTTTCTTAGCCTTACCCTTTGCTACATTTTCTTCTGTCTCAATCCCATAAAAGAGAAAGTTAGGCACACGCATCACCGTATCTTTGATGCTTTCTTTAGCATTATCTTCATCCAACTTATCAAAAATACCACCATTCAAATAGGGAATCTCGGTAAACCATTCAATCTGAAAATCTGAATGTAAATACTGTGTCCATTTAAAATCTTTGAGCGATTTTTTATCCTTTTGATTTAACGAATTGAAAAATATATTCTGCAAAACTCCGCGATAATAGCTATTTGAATCTAAAAAGTTACCATCTTCAAAATCTTTAACCAAAGGATAAACCCGACCATCCCAATCTCTAAGCTCCAAAATATCAGGCTTAATCAGCCCCTTCTCTTTGATAAACCAGCAAAACATAGTTCTGGCAAGCAACCGAACCAAAAAGTTTTTGATGTTTTCCTTTTCTGGCACATAGTCAGGTCTGAAAGGAAGCTTTATATGCTGTGAGGCATAGTAAAACCAGTCTTGTAAATCTGCATAAAACTGATCATTTAAAGCTTGCAATGAAAATACCGTTTGCCAATAGTCATACAGCTTTTTAAAACTATTGATCTTACTCGCATCAATCTTTAAACCCTTAAAATTCTTATCGCCAAAAATAATTTTTTCATGCGCCGAGTGAATATTGCTAATACTCACATCCCTTAGCAGCGTTACCTTGCCCGCCTTCTCCCCTTCCTGATTCCGCTTATATTTTGACCTTTCCGTATTGGCAAACGCCAGATACTCACCATCAGCACCCGCATACTTAAACACCACAACTACAGGCGTATAACAAAACTCCCGATTAAAAGCCCGTGCTATTTCTGCTAACTGCGATCGCGTTGGCAACAAACCACCCTCGCGCCTATTTAATGTCACCCCAAAAATGACAACTCCCTCATAATCCTTGGTCAAGCCCTGCACCTTCTCCAAAGCGATCGCTCCTTTCTTCCGAAACGCAGCATCATCAACCATGCCCAAACAATAAACCTCATCCATCAGCCGAAAAGATTCGCGATCGCGGTAAGTATTTTCGAGAATTTCCCTAGCAGAAATTAGCTTATCTGTTACAGCATTAATCGGTACTTGTAACGCCTCAAAAAAATCCCGCAAAGCAGTCAAAAAATCTGATTGGTTAAAAATGGTTAATTTCATATCAAAACAACGTCAGAATCGCGGATTATACGGATTATGAGGATTTCACGGATTTTACTTGTTTTCATCATATACCCTTCCAACCAGAAAATCCCTTAAATAATCCTAATAAATCCTTAAAAAATCCAAAAAATCCGCGAAATCCGCGAAATCCGTTTAATCCGTGTTCAAAAAGAGTTAGGTTCATTATTTACAGATCCTTAAAGGATTTTAGAATTTGAAGCACGGGATAGAGTTCATTGCGCGATCGCTTAAAAAGTGAAAAATCATCAGAAAGATCGTATTGCGATTGTTGTAGCTTAACAAACATAAAATGATCGCCATTGGTGACAAGTGCATAAGTTGGTTTATCACCATTTGGACTTGCCATCATGTAGGCAAGAGCCTGTGGTACTGCCACCAAAAACGAAAAACTAGAACGCTTTGCCTCAATTAAAACGATCCATAAGTTGTTATTCAAAACTAAAGCATCAATTCGACCGTGATAAGTAACACTACCACTGTAATCGCTAATCTCAACTGACTGCTCACTTCGCAAACTAAAAGGAAATTCCAGAAAACCTGCCAAAAATAGTAACGGTGAAACCATCAACAAATTTACCGTTCCCTCAGACAAAAAGCCTTCAGTAATATGATGTAAATATGATTGCTTGATCCGATCTAAAGTTGTTTTTTCAGTATCTCCTAATTCTTCAAAATCTCTACACCATTCCATAAAGAAGTCTGGATCTTGCGATCGGCGCAGACCTAACTTTGTCTCTACATCATTAAACGATCTAATATTTTCTGTAACTGCAATAGTCATTCAAAACAACATCTGAATCGCGGATTATACGGATTAAAGGATTTCACGGATTTTACTTATTTTAATCATATACCCTTCCAACCAGAAAATCCTTTAAATAATCCTAATAAATCCTTGAAAAATCCAAAAAATCCGCGTAATCCGCGTAATCCGTCTAATCCGTGTTCTCATCCCCCCTCACTAACACCCAAGCCACCAAATCAAACTTATCAACCTGAAACTTATCATCAACTTTGACGTTCTGTTTGACAATTTCCAAAGCTGATTTATTGCCCTTCTTAATTTTGCCTAACAAATCCCGCGCCGCCGTTCCCATTGTCTCCTTAGTCGTGCCATCCTCCATTACCTCAGTTTGCACCGCTTGACTACTTAACCAAGCTTTAAGCCCATTTACTAATTCAGCGATCGCACTTTCTTCACCCCGATCCACAGCATCAGGAACAAATCGCTCTTTGTCTTTATTTACAGTTAGAAAATCCAATACTTCTTTTTGATTGTTTAAAACTAACTTGCCCGATTTATCAATATAAATCAAATCAAAAACCTGATATTGATGATCGAACTTCTTAGAAGGTTTTGCCGGATAACCAAGTAAAGCCACAATACCACTACGATCGCCTATTTTACCATCTCCCAAAAATCCCGTATATACCCCCTTTGGCATCTGGCGATATTTATCTTTATCGCGGTCAAATTCAGCGAGTAAATCCTGTCGATAGCGCTCCAAAGACAAACTATCAAAACCTAAACTTTGATCGCTTACCTCAATATCATCCCAAGTAATTTCCATCTGCTTTATCATGCGATCGTTCATTTTGCGGTCAAAATCTTTATCATGTGCCATCTTTGCAAAGCTATCAGAAAACTGATGATCGACCTCAGATCCAGCCAACTTCATCGCCGCCATCCGTTGCTCAATCCTTTCTTGCAGATTGAGATAGGAATTAATATTATCTGAAGGCCAGAAGTTAATCCCAAATATTTTTTGATTTGGACTACCCAAGCGATCGATCCGTCCCATCCTTTGAATAATTCTTACAGGATTCCAATGGATATCATAATTAATCACCATGTCAGCATCCTGTAAGTTTTGACCCTCGCTGAGTGCATCAGTAGCAATCAAGATATCAATAGATTTATTTAACTTTTGGTGAGTATCAGGATGGTTTTCTTTAATCCATTCTTGCCATTCTATAAAAGCGTCTAGTCCCACTTTCTCAGATTGAAAAGCCCATTCTTTTTCTAAAAATAGCTTGGTATATGGTGCAAATCTTTCAAGAATCGACTCCATAGACTGTTTGCGATTGTCATCATCTGAGTATGAGCCTGACCCCGATGCGATCGCAATCTTATCAAAACCTCTCGCTTGAAGCTGTTCAAACAAATATACCGCCGTATCACGATAGACTGTGAAGATTACCACCTTTTGATTATCGTTATTTGCTCCTGATTTGCGCTTGTCTAGGATTTTGCGAATTAGCACCTCTAACTTATCGTCACAGGACTTATATAGAGAAGATTTCTGAGATTTTTTGGCAATCTCTTTATTTATATTAGTTTCAAACTTTTGCAGATTGACATAGAGATTATCTAAAGCATCCAAGTCTTTTTTGAGGTCTTCTTTAAATTTATACAAGTTACCAGCACGATCAATTTCTGCAATGCTAATCGGGCGCTTTTTACCAAGAGTATATTTCTCCACCTCTTCTGTAAATTCATCATCTTCTTCATCTTCATCTAGGTTATGGTCATCTATTGCAATATTTGTAGCTGATGCAGCTTGATTAGCTTGATAATCTCTAACTTTATTCAGTGCATTTTGATGATGCTCTCTAATCTTTTTAACTGTTGAATAAAAAGAAAACCAAGAAGACTCTAACCGCTTGACCATCAAGATATAGAGCATTTTTACGAGAAAGCGATCGCGCAGCTTGTCATTTTGCAAAATATTCTTTTTCTTTTTAGTACCATCATCGGCATAAAAAGCTGGCTGATAGCCCGACAACATGGGCGGGAAATGCTCGAACAGTTCCTCAAACGTATTAAAGTTACCAAGCTGGTGAGGAGTCACAAATAAATTTTCAGGCTTATTTTTAACAGGAAATGTTAAATTAGTTTGCTGACTTTCTACCATCTTGCGAGTTCTGGCAACTAATAACGAATCCGTCAATCTAAAAAAATCATTACCTGAGAGTTTTTTAATAAAGTCTCCTATTTTGGGAGTATTATCTTTGCGCCATTTATTAAATATTGTCTGTGCTTCTTTAAAGGAATAATCAATATTTTTGATACCCAGTTTTGTGTCATACCCATGAACATTACCCTGCACCATCAACTTAAACTGATTTCTAGCATCATTCAGAGAGTTATTGATCGGTGTTGCTGATATTAACAAAACTTTGACATCTTGATTTTTCTGCAAAATCTGCTCAACCAGAAACTTATAACGATTTGCCTTGTCATTCCGTAGATTATGACTTTCATCAATCACAATCAGCTTCGCTTTCTCACTGGTTAAATAGGATAATCCTACATCATAAGAATTGATCCTAACCTCGCTTAAATCCGTATGAAATCTTACCAAAAAATCAAATTGATCAGCTTCAAATTTTGAATCTCTTCTCTTTAAATATCGACTCCAATTCTGTTCTAATTTCTTCGGGCAAATCAAAATAATCTCATGGGTACTGGCAAAAAATTTCATTACTGCCAACGCGCTCCAAGTTTTACCCAAACCCACCGCGTCCGCTAAGATTGCCCCATTATACTTTTGCAGCATCCGAATTAAACTCAAAACCCCTTTTTTCTGGAAGTCATACAGAGCATTAAAAACCGCCGTATTTTCCAATCTTCCCACTTGACGATTAAACTCTGGATCGTTCTCAATTTCCAGAATTTGATTGCTAAATAGCTCAAATAAAATTTTGTAGTAAATATCTTTGGGCGTATATTTAATAAATATCTTTTCAATTTCTGCAATTAAATATTGCTTGAAATTAACTTTTTTCCTCGAACCATCTTTAAAAATAAGAGTTTTTTCTTGATGTGCTTGTGGCTTATTCCAAAGTTCTGCAAACCATTCGACTAGCTCTTTATATTGGTTATTATTACCAGTTTCGGCAATATTTAATTCTAAATTATTTGTATGTTTTAAGCCAATTCCTGCTTCAGTCAGGTTGGAGCTACCCGAAATAAAGTATTTGTTGCGATCGTCTTTCTTTGATGGCTCAAACAAGTAGCACTTAGCATGACAAAAATTTGGCTCTAAGGTTTTTGCCTTAACCTTATCCTGCTTTAAAAAATTAACTGCTTCCTGAGCCAGACGACTAAGATTGAATGCCGCCTCTATTGTAATATTTTCATTTAGTAAATCTAGGGGACGATCATCAACTTGATCTAAGTTAACGATATCTCCCAATACTAGGCGAAACTTCGTAATTTTTTGATTAACCTGCTGCGAAAGATAAGCTAAAGCCCCAATAGTGAAATAGCCTGTAACGATGTCAATAGTGCCTTCTTCTGTATATTTAGCAATCCACTGATAAACTTTCAGATTCTGGTTTTCGTTGTCTAGTATCATTAGCCTGTCTTTATAAAACTTGAGTTGGGCTTGATTTTTGTTTAAGTCCCACTAGGGCTTCTTGCATCAGTAGTCGATCGCCTTCATCATCTCCGCTACTAAAATCGTAATACTTTTTCCTTTAATGGGCATTGTGAGCATCTCCTGTGGGTTGATGGATGGGCATGGGTGAAAATAAAAGTTGCGCCTTGGTTTGGTGCGATTTCAGCGACTAATGAGCCGCCGTGACGTTCTGCTATCTTACGACAGATTGCGAGTCCAAATACCAGTACCCATAAATTCGCTCGTGTCGGCTTTCCTCCTTGGTCTAAAGACACGAGGCTCCCAGCCTTCCCGCATTTCCTTGCGGGAATGCAAACAATGAATACACCCGACATTTCACCCTCGTTGGCTACAGTATTGTTTTGAGTAAGCCAATATTCGCCTAAATCGCTGTTTTTAATTTACTTATATGTGTCCAATTGTAGAGAACATTATAATCAAACCTATTTCTAAATGTAGATGATATTTAAATAATTTAATTTTAGCATTAAGACATAAAAAACAATCAATAAAAATCTTGACTTAAATAAGTTGCTGGAAGAACGAAGCTAAACAAATTCCTAATCATGAATTACATAAACAAGCATTATTAAGTATATAAACTAAACATTTCACTGTGAATGTGGTTCTATCTATTGATTACTTGCCAAAGGAAAGATTGAGCAAACAATCCGCTTTATTGTGGCTTATCAAACAATTAGTGATTATTTAGATAATCTATGCGATCGCAGCACCTCCCAAGATATATCTGAGGCTTAAAAAAAAATTATCAAGGCTATTTTTTTGGCTACAGTATTGTTAATTCAGGCTTTTATTCTGGAGAAAAACCATGTTAGATATGAATGAAACAGGAAAAAGAAATCAACCTAACCCCGATACACAAGGTAAAAAGCACAGTCATAAGCAACACGCAGGACATGATAAACACGCAGGACACGATAAACACGCAGGACACAGCCCCGCTATGTTCAAACGGCGTTTCTTTATTTGCCTAGCACTCACCCTACCTGTCCTCTATTTTGCGCCATCGTTTCAGGAGTGGTTTAACTACCAAGCGATCGAGTTTCCCGGTGCAAATTGGGTAATGCCCGTTCTCGCTAGCATTATTTATTTCTACGGTGGCTTGGTTTTTCTGAAGGGGGCTTACCACGAAATCCGCAGCAAAATTGGCATGATGACGCTGGTGGCACTGGCCATCACCGTAGCGTTTGTCTATAGCGTGGCAGTGTCTCTGGGATTAGAAGGAAATTCTTTTTACTGGGAACTGGCAACTCTAGTCTTGATCATGTTGCTCGGTCACTGGATTGAAATGGCTTCGGTGCAAGGAGCCAGCCGCGCTTTAGAGCATCTCGCCAATCTAGTGCCGTCCGTCGCTCACAAAAAGATCAATGGGCAGATCGAAGATGTGCCGGTGAGTGAATTAGTGGAAGCCGATCAGATCCTCATTCGTCCGGGTGAACAAATTCCCATTGATGGTGAAGTTGTAGACGGGAACTCTAGCGTCAACGAGGCTTTTTTAACGGGAGAATCGCGCCCAGTGGTCAAAAAAGCCAGTGATGAAGTGGTCGCCGGAGCAGTGAATGGAGAGGGTGCTTTGACCATCAAAGTTACTCGCACTGGGGATGAAACAACTCTGAGCCAGATTATGCGCCTGGTTGAGGAAGCGCAGGCATCTAAAAGTCAATATCAAAACAAAGCCGATCGCCTGGCTGGTTGGCTAACTTATACGGCGATCGCAGTTTCTACGCTGACGTTCATTGTTTGGCTATCGGTGGGAACAGGCGGTTTAACTTTTGCCATTAATCGGGCGGTGACGGTGTTAGTCATTACCTGTCCTCATGCGCTAGGTTTAGCGATTCCCTTAGTCATCATCAACGCTACCTCGATGGCGGCTAAAAACGGGATTTTGGTACGCAACCGAGATGCGTTTGAACGAGCGCGAGGCATTAAAACCATCGCTTTTGATAAGACGGGAACTTTGACAAAAGGGGAGTTCGGCGTACAGAAAATTTATACTGACAGGATTGAAGAGTCATCAGCCTTAGTGATTGCGGCTTCTTTAGAATCCCTATCAGAACATCCCCTCGGACAGGCGATCGTTCAAGAAACACAGAAACGCGATCGCCAGCTTGATCAAGCGACTGATTTCAAAGCTGTAGCTGGTCAAGGCGTTGAAGGTGTCGTGAATAATCAACACTATCGGGTTGGCAGACCAGAATGGGTTGAGGAGTTGAAATTAAAGTTTCCTTCAGCCTTGAAAAAAGGGTTACAAGAAAGTGAATCGCGGGGGGAAAGTGCGATCGCCCTAATGGATGATCAGCAAGTCCTGGCTGTCTTTGGATTAGCCGATCAAGTGCGCGAATCGGCACGAGAAGCGGTGAAAAAATTACAGGAAATGGGCGTGCAGGTGGTGATGATTACAGGCGATGCTGAAGCCGTTGCCAAGACTGTTGCTGAGGATTTGCACATCGATCGCTACTATGCCCGTGTTTTGCCAGAGGATAAATCTGCGTTGATTCGTAAGCTCAAAGCTGAACAGCCGACTGCTTTTGTGGGTGATGGCATCAATGATGCTCCTGCTTTAACTGAGGCAGATTTAGGATTGGCGATCGGCGCTGGAACCAATGTGGCGATCGAATCAGCAGATTTAGTCCTAGTTAAAAGCGATCCACTGGATGCGACTTATGCGCTGAAACTTGCCAAAGCCACCTACAACAAAATGATCCAGAACTTATTTTGGGCGACTGGATACAACGTCATTGGCATTCCCTTGGCGGCAGGAATTGCAGCACCGTTCGGCATTATCTTATCGCCAGCAGTGGGGGCAGTCCTGATGAGCATTTCGACGGTTGTTGTTTCAATTAATGCCATGTTGTTACGGCGCGTGCGTTTGCATGATTAGATGTAGAAGAGATTCTTGATCGCTTACCCAAGATAAGATATTAATATTTGAGAGTTAAAAAACAGTACAAGATGCAAGTCAACAAATCTCATCAGTCTGTGGTTCTTGAAAAAGAGACAGCAAAAAAATTGAAGTTTGGCAAGAATAGTGGGTTTAAGACAGAACTAAAACGAAGGGTTGACGAACTTTTTCAAAATCCAGATCGCAAGGCTCGTGATTGTCCGCAAATGTATGCGAAAACCATTATCTTGTTGTTTAGCTTTTTCGGATTATATTCTCTATTAGTTTTTGTCGCTCAGACATGGTGGCAGGTCATTCCCTTGTGCATTATGCTCGGTGTCGTTACCGCAGGCATTGGTTTTGGTATTCAACATGACGGCGCACATCACGCATATTCCGATTCGCTATGGGTTAATAAGCTCATGGCGATGAGTTTAGATTTGATTGGCGGCAGTTCTTATATTTGGCATTGGAAGCACGATGTTTTCCATCATACCTATACCAATATTGCTGGTTATGACAAGGATTTGGAGGTGGGAATTTTTGGGCGACTTTCTCCTTCTCATCCGCACTTAGCCTTCCATCGTTGGCAACATTATTATTTGTGGTTTTTGTATGGATTTCTAGCGATTAAGTGGCATTTTTATGATGATTTTTATTATCTGATCGCTGGCAAAATTAGCGATCGCCCCTATCCACGTCCTAAGTTCAGTAATCTAGTGATATTTTGGGGTGGCAAACTGGTATTTTTCGCCCTTGCCTTTGTGATTCCGTTACAATTTCATACGCTATGGCAAGTTTTAGCAAGCTATGGATTAGTAGCTGTCACCTTGGGAGTAGTGTTAAGCGTAGTATTTCAACTAGCGCACGTGGTTGAAGAAGCCGATTTTCCATTACCAATTGCCGAGGCGAGTCTCATTGAGAAAGATTGGGCGGTGCATCAGATCGAAACAACGGTAAACTTTTCTCGGAATAACCATTTGATGACATGGCTACTGGGTGGATTGAATTTCCAAATCGAGCATCATTTATTCCCCAATATCTGCCATATTAACTATCCTGAAATATCTAAGATCGTGGAGCAGACTTGTCGGGAATATGGATTGAGATATAACCAACATAGTTCTTTTTGGTTAGGACTATCATCCCATTATCGTTGGCTACGAAAAATGGGAACTACTTGTTAGATTTTTTGAATCTTTTTCGGCAAGGGCGATCGATAATGCTTCGGATATCTCAGGCACAATCTTAGGGCAAACGCATCTTAATGCGCTCCCAATAAAAATGATTGACTACGTAATTTAAGCATGAAAATCTCGATACTAAAAAACTAAGAGCTTAATCTCATGATCACGGTTCACCACTTAAACAACTCTCGCTCCCAACGTATACTCTGGCTGCTGGAGGAACTCGGACTCCCTTACGACATCAAGCGCTATGAGCGTGATTCAAAAACGATGTTGGCACCCGTATCGCTACGTCAGATCCATCCACTGGGCAAATCGCCAGTGATTACTGATGGCGATTTGACTCTGGCTGAATCCGGTGCCATTATCGAATATCTAGTTGGACGCTATGGCAACGGACGATTGATGCCGGCTCTAGGTACACCAGAACATCTACGCTATACCTACTGGTTGCATTATGCCGAAGGTTCTGCGATGCCGCCGCTAGTGCTGAAGCTGATCTTCGAGCAAATTGAGAAGAAGCCAATGCCCTTTTTCGCCCGACCGATCGCCAGAAAGATCGTGAATCGCGTCAAATGCTTGTTGATTGAACCTCAGATTAAACAACACCTAGACTATATGGAGGCGGAGATTAGCACAAGCACATGGTTTGCTGGCAACGAATTCACCGCAGCCGATATCCAACTCAGCTTTCCGTTGGAGGCAGCAGCAGCAAGGGTTGGACTGAACGCAAGTTATCCAATGCTTGTGGCATTCTTGACCCGTATCCACACCCGTCCGGCTTACCAACAAGCGCTAGAGCGTGGTGGTGCCTACCAGCTTTTAAGCTGAGTACAGCACCAATCAGGTGTAGGGATCTGGTTACGATTGATACAGAATCAACTTGGTTAATCGATGCACACAATAAATCGAACGGCAGTGAATCACCATGTGGGTATCAACTGTCCAAAAATGGGAAATAGGACAAAAACGCCCAAGTGGTACGGCTCTCAAATTACTACACATTGAAAAACGTGGACTAGACGCGATCGCCATTCCTGTGAGTCGTGATTTTTAGGCGATCGCGTTTTGTGAAGATGAGATTTGAAGGGGCGATCGCTTTTGGGAGGTGAAGGGGAAAATGGCGATCGCACTAACGCAAAAACAGATTTACTCTTTGACTAAATTCGATTCACTAATCCAAATTCCGACACCTTCACTGTTGACTTGAAAACAGATGTTACGATGATCATGATAGTTTGCGATCGCCAGTATTTTTCCCTGTCGCTTCTCTGAGTTAATAATTGCAAAACATTCTTTGCCTAACAAACTCCTATCAACAGAAGAATCACTAGAAGTTCTGGTAGTTTCTCTTTGTGAAGAAGGAGCAGGAGGTAATAAGAATTTGGAACGAGTTTTGATCTTTTGTTCTAAACTTCTTTTTCGATTATCTAATCGAGCTAAAACTAAATGAGTTTCTCCATATCTTGTCGTATGTTGAACAAACCGAATAAAATCATTGACAGTACAAGGTTTAATTGTGCCTTCATGCCAATTGTGAAAATCCTTGTGGACTTCGTCTGCTATCACAAAAAGATTATCCTGATCAGAGGCTAATTCAGGATATATATTTTGGCTGTATAGATGATGAACTGCAAGAGACGCTTCTGATTTTGTTTTTCCCGTCACTTGACATTTATTGCCTTGTTGCTTTAATGCCTCTTTTTTGGCACGCTCAATTTCTGCAGGAGAAGGCGGTCTTAATGCTAATTTATATTTTTCGTTAATTACTGAAGGTGCGATTTTAGGAACTTGACTGGCGTATAAACGTCTATATTTACTCGTTAATTTTTCTGACAGTTCAAGGCAAATTCTTTCCAATCCTGAATAAGAATAATAGCGTTCATCCTCTATGTCTTCAAAATCCTCTTCTATTATTAAAGGTAAATCAGATCTGGCAATATCCTCAAATACTTGATCTAAACGCTTAAAAGTCGTCTTTAAAATTGTTTTGACATCCCGATAACTTAGCCAGTGACGATTTCTCCGAACTACAATTTTACTAGAGTCGTCATTAACCACTTGAATTGTTAAGGCTGTAATTTCTTTATCAATCCGTTTTTTTTCTTCTTGAGTAATTGATTTTTTTAATAAATTGACAATCTGTTGTGATTGATTAAGTTCGCCCTTAGATTCAAAATATTCGGCAATAACAATTAAAGCTAATCTGGCAAATTCTCTAATTTTCTGGGTTTTATTTACATAGCGAAAATGTACTCCTTCTTCCCAGTCAAATTTTTCTGCTTTCGTTAGGGTGTTAATTATCGAGTCTAATTCTGTTTTTTCTAAGCTAAGAGCTTCTAAAACTTGATCTTCTCTAATGAAAAAATCTTCTCTATTATCTACCATTTTGAGAAATCCCCATGATTAAACTGTTAGACATTTTTTCTAAGCGTTCAAATATTTTTCGATCGCCCGTTTCTTGATTATCAGGATGATAAATTTTAGATAGCTGACGATATGCTTTTTTGAGATCTTCTTTTGTAGCCGTTTTTCCATCTAAACCAAATATCTGCCAAGGTCGATTATATTTAAAAATATCAATGCCATTGATACATCCATAACCTTCCTGATTTTGTTCTTCTGGTAAAATACCAATCCATTTGCGATAAAAGATTTTCCATGTTTCTTTCTTAGAAAAATTTAATTTTAATTTATCCATGCCATCGATAGCCATGTCAAATCTATCAGATTTTCTTAATTCATCTGTGTTTTTTACTTTAAAATGTTTATAAATAGCTTCCTTTAGTTGTGGCAGTGTTAAAGATTTTTGTGGAGTAGATAGATTTTTTTGCCTATTAACTTCCTTAATTGTTAAGTTAACTAATTTTTCTAATTCTTCTCTTAACTTTTCTGGAGTGATAGAAGAACCTTTGGGTAGGTGAGAAATTCTGTTAATTTCTCCTTCTACTTGCGGTAAATTAATGATTGTTGCCATAATTTTCATACCTAAGCATACTAACGATGCTTGTGCAATATTTCCTGATTATAACATAGCCATAGATTGCGTTACTAAACGCACCTTTTATATTTCGGTTTAGTGCGGTCGCTATCTTGTTGTAGGTTAGGTTAAGGAACACAACCCAACAAGGGGAAATAATAACCTCATTGTGGGCTACTGCGTACCGACTTAAGTTTGATCATCGATCCCTTAGAATAGAATAATGATAACTTTTTTTTGCTAATTGTCAAGTGACTGCGATCACTTTTTCTGATGAAGTGCGATCCTTTTTGGAAGGAGAAGGGAAAAGTGGCGATCGCCATTCCTGTGAGTCGTGATTTTTAGGCGATCGCTTACTCCAAGATATTTATGAGTATGGTGCGTTACCAATATTCTATCGGCTGAGTAGAAGGAGTTGCACAAGGCAACGCACCCTACAAGATCGGCGATCGCGCTGCACATTTACAACAGTATAATTTAAGTTAATAAAACTGGCTGATTTCACAAAAGATTCAAATTATGCCTAACAGTTAACAATATTCTAAAAAAGGGACAGATTGGCCATGCTTGATCATTCTCGTTTAAGGAATTACCAGAATGAATGCTGAATTATTTGTCAACCATCTAAGCCAAATAACCTTTAACGGTGTATTTAATCCATATAGAGATATATGTGATGAATACGATCACTCCGAAAGTCCAGCAATTCGCCGTTTAAATCTTCAACGATACCTTAATGCCGCAGTGAACTGTGGAGTCGAATCGGTTTGGCTGGGGCGTGACTGTGGCTATCGTGGAGCGCGTCGAACAGGTATCGCACTGACAGATGAAATGACCCTAGAAGCGCTGGACTATATGTTTGAGATTAATGGATTAGCCAAAGCTACAATCGGACAACCTGTTAAAGAGAGAACAGCTACCGAAGTGTGGAAGATTATTCGTGAGGTTGATGCGAAAGTTTTCCTTTGGAACATATTCCCTTTTCATCCATTTGAAGCTGGAAATCAAATGAGCAACCGCTGTCATTCGGCACGCGAGTTTAACGAGTGTAAAGAGCTACTGTGTTGCCTACTTGAGTGGCTGCAACCCAAAATAATTGTTGGGATTGGTGCTGATGCTCAAAAAGCCCTATCTCGGTTAGGGTTCAATGTCTCACCAGTGAGACATCCTAGTTATGGTGGTAATCTTGAGTTTGCTAACGGGATTCGGCAGCTATACAGCACTTGAAGAGAACGTATGATGCTCTAACCCTATATTGCCTGTGTGCCAACTTTTAGCAAAATTAAAATAACAGGAATTAGAAATATCTTTTTTCAGCAAACCCTACCTAGTGGTCTGTCAAGGAGTTTTCGGCGATCGCTGGATTTTTGTTGAAAAACGTGGACTAGACGCGATCGCCATTCCTGTGAGTCGTGATTTTTAGGCGATCGCTTTTTCGCTCTTAATATATCGTATATTAGACATTAGAGCCTAGATCAAATGTCTAGACTTTTAAACTTCATGTAATTACTACAATAATTTAACCGTGATTACAAATGCTAGTAGCCTTACCCTTGGCACTCTCCGTCAAACTTTTGGCTTGAGACTCGACTCTAGCGATCGCTTTTTTGATGAATGGTTAAATAATGCGCCGACTCTAACCGAAGCGGAACTACAAGGACTAGATCGCCTCACTCGAAACTATATCTATCTCAGTCAAGAAGAACCGCCTCTCGAAGAAATTGTTAAGCTCGTGGTTATATCACCATTGCTAGATTTAGCAGGTTTCTATCAGTTTCCTTTTTTGGTAAAAGCAGAAGTAAGTACCAATATCGAAGTTGCAGACGAAGCTAATGCTATTGCAGTTCAAGGCAGGATTGATATTTTGGTGATTCAAGATAGTTTTTGGATTTTGGTAATCGAGTCAAAGCCTGCAAGGTTAGACGTTACGGCGGGAATTCCCCAAGCACTTACTTATTTGTTGAGCGCTCCTAACTTACAGTCAAGTTATTATGGAATGGTTACAAACGGAAGAGAAGTATTGTTTTTGAAATGCGATCGCCACCAAAATGTCCCTCAATATACTAGATCCCATACTTATCGGTTACTTGAAAATACATCAGAACGTATCCAAGTTTTGCAGGGACTTAAACAAATTGGGGCTTATATTGGGGATTTGAGGAGTTAGGCGATCGCTTCACAATTATTTATCTTTGCGATCGTTCACAACCTCGGAACTAAACAACGAAGTCGGCCATTTTTGCTTGTCTAATCTCAGCTAGTAACAGACAAGTTCAATTAATGCCATGTTATTACGGTGCGTGCGTTTGCATGATTAGGTGCAAGATATTGTCTAGCTACCTAGAATAAAAATCTCATCCTTCCAGAATAAAAATCTCATCCTTCTAGAATAAAAATCTCATCCTTCCAGAATCAAAATCTCATCCTTTAGAGAGGGAACGAGTTCCTAGTTTAATGGCATCATCTGGGTGTAATGGGTCTTGAATACGGTTTGTTTTAACCATTGTTTCTCTTCTCATTTTAGAGTTTGCCATTCTTGCTCCTACTTTTAGCCCTAATCTCAAATCAGGGATTAGCTTGCTGGCCGCAATTAGAGGAATTGCGACTTTAGGCTTAAACATTTACTGGTTCTTTTGTTCATCTTGGGCAAAAATTGTCAGCCCCGGAAGCAGCTTTACATCCTAGCCCCAAGGAAATAATTCAAGTTTTATAACTAGGAGTTCTAGTCAACTTAGCAGCAATGTTAATGACGTTAATCGGCATCGAAATAATTGTTGTAACATTGCTCCTCAAAACGTTTTCAGTTTCGCAAGAAGCCGCTATCTATCTATAAAGATACAAATCCTAATAAAGATAAATAAAAAGGGAAGAAGCATGAAAACAATCGATCGGACTAGGGTATTAGAAATTGGACAATCAACCCTCAAAACAAAGACTCTTTCCCCAGAACTACTCCATAAGATAGATGCCTACTGGCGTGCTGCCAACTATCTTTCCGTTGGGCAAATTTATCTCTACGATAATCCATTGCTGAAGGAGCCTCTGAAACTCTCCCACGTCAAACCATTGGTGGTTGGACATTGGGGTACGACACCTGGACAGAATTTCATCTATGTACACTTGAATCGGGTAATCAAGAAATATGACCTAGATCTGTTCTACATCTCTGGCCCTGGTCACGGGGGACCAGCAATTGTGGGCAATGTTTACCTTGAAGGCACTTGGAGCGAAGTTTATCCCAACATTACTCAGGACGAAGCTGGGTTGAAAAAGCTGTTCACCCAGTTCTCGTTTCCTGGTGGGATTTCCAGCCACGTTGCACCGACAACGCCGGGATCGATTCATGAAGGGGGTGAGTTGGGATACTCCCTCAGTCATGCTTTCGGCGCTGCTTTCGACAATCCCGATCTGATTGTCGCTTGCGTCATCGGCGACGGGGAAGCGGAGACGGGACCCTTGGCGACGGCTTGGCATTCCAACAAGTTACTCAACCCAATTAGCGACGGTGCCGTGCTGCCAATTCTGCATCTGAATGGTTACAAAATCGATAACCCAACGGTCTTGGCTCGCATCGAGCATGAGGAGTTGGAACAATTTCTCCGAGGTTGCGGCTGGACACCTTACTTTGTGGAAGGTGACGAGCCAGAAAAGATGCACGAACTTATGGCCAGTACCTTGGATAAGGCGATCGCAGATATCCGGCAAATCCAAAGCAATGCACGGAACCAAAACGATACGACTCGCCCGCGCTGGCCGGCGATCGTCCTCAAGTCCCCCAAGGGCTGGACGGGGCCAAAAGTAGTGGATGGCTTGCCCAATGAGGGGACTGCGCGATCGCATCAAGTGCCGCTACTGGTGAACTCCGAGCATCCCGATCATCTCCAGCAGTTGGAAAGCTGGATGAAAAGCTACAAGCCAGAAGAACTGTTCGATGAAGATGGCCGACTCCTGCCGGAATTGGCGGAACTGGCACCGAAGGGCGATCGCCGCATGGGTGCAAACCCCCACGCCAACGGCGGCATACTACTGCGCGACCTACAAATGCCAGACTTCCGCAACCATGCGCTGTCTGTGCCTACACCGGGTGCTATTGAAGGTCAAGATACCCTCATACTGGGCAAATTCCTGCGGGATGTCGTCAAGCTGAATCAGCACAATTTCCGCATCTTCGGTCCCGATGAAACCCAGTCGAATCTTTTGGGTGCGGTGTTTGAAGTTACGAATCGTCAGTGGGAAGGGCGGGAAGAGAAAAATGATGAATTCCTCGCACCCGCCGGAAGAGTCCTAGACTCGATGCTCAGTGAACACCAGTGCCAAGGTTGGTTGGAAGGCTATTTGCTCACTGGACGGCACGGGCTATTTAACAGCTATGAAGCGTTTATTCGTATCGTTGATTCCATGTTCAGCCAGCACGCCAAATGGCTGAAGGTAACATCGGAACTGCCCTGGCGACGACCGATCGCCTCGCTGAACTATCTGCTGGCCTCCCACGTCTGGCAGCAGGATCATAACGGCTTCACGCACCAAGACCCCGGTTTCATCGACCACGTAATCAACAAGAAAGCCGATATCGTGCGCGTATATCTACCACCCGATGCGAACTGTCTGCTGTCGGTCTTCGATCACTGTTTACGCAGCCGACACTATGTAAATGTGGTGGTTGCGGGCAAACACGCCCTTCCACAATGGCTGAGTATGGAGGCGGCGATCGTACATTGCACGGAAGGCATTGGCATCTGGCAATGGGCGAGTAATGACCAGGATACCGAGCCGGATGTGGTGATGGCTTGCTGTGGAGATACGCCAACCCTAGAGATTTTGGCTGCTGTTTCTATCTTGCGGGAACATCTGCCCGACCTGAAAATTCGGGTGATTAATGTTGTCGATCTGATGAAGTTGCAATCCGAAAGCGAACACCCCCACGGACTGAGCGAAGCCGATTACGACTCACTTTTTACCCAAGACAAACAGATTATCTTTGGCTTTCATGGCTATCCCTGGCTGGTGCATCGGCTAACCTACCGCCGTACCAATCGCAATCTCCACGTCCGGGGCTACAAGGAAGAAGGCACGATCACAACGGCTTTTGATGTGCGAGTGCAAAATGACCTCGATCGCTTCCATCTGGTGCAAGACGTAGTGGATCGTTTGCAGCATTTGGGTAGTCAGGGAGCCTATCTCAAGCAGATGATGCAGGACAAGTTGATCGAGCATAAAAATTACATCTACAAGCATGGCAAAGACTTACCGGAAATTCGCAATTGGCAGTGGGGGGCAGGGTCAACTCTGTAAGCGAAACCGTTAGTCAGACAAGCACTTGTACCGACCTGAAACAAGGCAAGAAATCCGCTATTCTAATCGATTTAACACACTAGAGGAAACATCATGAGTACTGCAATTGATAACTTTACCCAACAACTTCATGACAATTTAGAAGCGCTTGAAGATCGCGCCAAATCACTGAAGCAAAATATCCAATCTGTACCGGAAAAAACTCAAGCTGAGATTCAATCGACCCTCGACAGCGCCAAGACAAATCTGAACACAAAGAAACAAGAATTTGATGATTATCGGGCCAAACTCAAAACCCAATTGGAGGAAAAAGAATCTGAGGTGATGTCGAATATTGAAGAATGGAAAGCAAATCGCGAAGCCGAGAAACTCGAACGTCGGGCCGATAAAGCTGAAGACCACGCGGCTACCGTGACCTTCTTGGCAATGGCGGCGATCGAGGAAGCCGAAGAAGCAACTTTAGCGGCGATCGCGGCCCGACTCGATGCGGAAGCTGCTCGGTAACGGGTTAGGTGAATCGTAAGGATTCAGGTAATGAAACCTTTGCTCTGTAAGGGTTTCAAGATCAACACATCTATTGATAAAGCATTCATTTATCAATAAGAGTATTGCAAGAAAAAAATCATCCCGGTTGGTTTTGGGTAGCAGCCGTCCCGGCTGCGCTACAGCTAAATCCCGTAGCGCGGGCATCTTGCCCGCTATGGATAATTCCACAGATAATCTCAGGAAGAAAATTAATGAAAGTCAACGCCTACGCAGCCCAAAACGCCACGACGACCCTCGCACCTGTTGACATTCAACGTCGCGATCGCGGCAAACATGATGTGGAGATCGACATTCTCTACTGTGGCGTGTGTCACTCTGACCTGCATACCGTCCGCAACGAATGGGAGAGTACCACCTACCCTTGCATACCCGGTCACGAAATTATCGGACGTGTTGTCAACGTGGGAGCGCAGGCCAACAAATTTAAGAAAGGCGACATCGTTGGAGTCGGTTGCATGGTCGATGCTTGCCTCACCTGTGCTAACTGCAAGAAAGACCTAGAACAATTCTGCGAGAAAGGTATGACTTGGACATACAACTCTCCTGACAAACTCATGGGCGGCATGACGTTTGGTGGCTACTCCGAGAGCATTGTTGTAGATAAAGCGTTTGTGCTGAAAATTCCGAAGCATTTGGATCTTGCCTCTGCTGCTCCCCTGCTTTGTGCCGGGATCACCACCTATTCCCCCTTGCGTCGCAACCATGTTCGCAAAGGTCAGAAGGTTGGCATTGTTGGACTCGGCGGCTTGGGACACGTAGGGGTGAAATTGGCAAAGGCGTTTGGTGCCCATGTTGTCGTCTTCACCACCTCACCCAGCAAAGTTGAAGATGCCCTGCGGCTTGGCGCAGATGAAGTCGTCATTTCTACAAATGCGGATGAGATGAAGCCACACCTGAATAGTTTCCATTTCATTCTTGATACGGTTTCGGCACAGCACGACATCAACGCCTACCTCGTCCTATTGGGGCGCGACGGCAACCTCACTCAAGTGGGTGTTCCAGCTAAACCGCTTTCTCTGAATGTCGGTAGCTTAGTCTTTGGTCAGCGTAGTCTCAGTGGCTCCCTAATTGGCGGCATCAAAGAAACGCAGGAAATGCTGGATTTTTGTGGCAAGCACAACATTACTGCCGATATCGAACTCATTCCCATCCAGAACATCAATGAAGCCTACGATCGCCTGGTGAAGAGCGACGTAAAATATCGCTTCGTCATTGATATGGCTTCATTACAACCAGCTTTGTAAGCCACGAATCACCCCCAAAACTAAGGATATTAAATCAATCTCTCTGCAATAAAGGAATCATCCCATGACTACAACCATACTGTCATTGAATACAACCAAAATTCGTTGGACGGACATCATTGAGTATCCCCAGTATGGAGCTAAAAGTAAGGTTCTGCTAGAAGATGGAAATTGCCGCTATACGCTGATGTCTCTGACAGCAGAATCGACCATTGCAGAACATACTAATCCTCGCAATGCGACCGTGAATGTGATTGAAGGACAAGGCGTTCTGACGCTGGAAGATCAAGAAATTGTTCTAGAATTTGGAGTCTTTGCTTTTATACCGGCCAACGCACGCCATGCGCTTAAATCAGCAACTAACCTCGCCTTTTTATTGACGCTTTCTGAACAGGTTGCCAACTCCAAACATTGACCTAGACGCATTCACTCTAGCTCATGCAGGACATCGTTCAAAAAATAGTAAACTAAACATCATGATTCGACTCCTCGTTAATTTTTTGGAAGCCCTGTTGAATACCTTTTACAGGGGGCGCGATCGCGTCTTTGCCCGATTTTTTGTTCTGGAAACCATTGCCCGCGTACCCTATTTTGCTTTCACCTCCGTTTTACACCTCTACGAAACGATGGGCTGGTGGCGTAAATCTGACTGGTTAAAGGTACATTTTGCGGAGTCATGGAATGAACTGCACCATCTACTGATTGCTGAATCCCTTGGTGGCAATGACCATTGGTACGATCGCTACCTTGCCAGGATCGGAGGATTAATTTATTACTGGATCATTGTTTTGGTCTATCTGATCAACGCCCGTGCTGCCTACAACTTCATGCAACAGGTTGAAGAACACGCTTACCACACCTACGATCTGTTTCTCAAAGAACACGGCGGCGAACTCAAACAAATGCCCGCTCCAAAAGTGGCAATTAGCTACTATCTGAGTGGCGATTTGTATATGTTCGATGAATTTCAGACAACGCACCCTGAAGCCTTTCGTCGTCCTCAGATTAAGAACCTCTACGATGTCTTTGTTGCCATTCGCGAAGATGAATTAGAACACGTCAAGACGATGATTGCGTGTCAACAACCTGAAGCCCAAGAGACATTCCAAAGCCCCCACGCCGAGAATCGTTCTGCATTGCCAGAATCAGTAAGAGCCGCGATTGATTTACAAGCCGCGCAAATCATACAGCAAGCAGAAAAAGAACCCGTGCAAATAGCGTAATTGCTAAGGAGAATGACTATTTTAGACATTGATGAAATGAGTACAAAAGAGGGTCACGATCTCTTGCAAATCGAGTTAAGCACACAAGGCGATCGCCTCTTTTTGAAATCAAGAAATTAATTAAAAACCAGTATTCAATCATCACTTTCACTCAAATAAAAGGCAACTATGACGACACAGCAATTATCAACTCCCCCCTCGGCAAAACCCCGCACTGGCAACGGTTCCGCTCCCAAGGCTTACATGGTGGGGGGTGGGATTGGCTCCTTAGCCGCCGCCGCCTTCCTGATTCGCGATGGCAAGGTTCCCGGTCGCAATATCACCATCTACGAAGCGATGCCAGTCTTAGGCGGCAGTCTGGATGGTAACGGCAGCCCCAAGAATGGCTACACCATGCGCGGCGGGCGAATGCTGACGACGGACAACTATGAATGTACGTGGGATTTGTTCAAATCGATCCCGTCTCTTAGTTCTCCAAATCAGACGGTATTTGATGAGACGATCGCCTTCAATAAGCTCCACCAGTCCCACTCTCAGGCGCGACTCATCGATCGCCATCGTGCCAATCTAGATGTTGAGTCGATGGGATTTTCTATGCAGGATCGCATTGAACTCCTCAAACTCACCGAGACTGACGAAGAAAAACTAGGCACTAGCTGCATTACAGATTGGCTATCGCCGCCCTTTTTCACAACCAATTTTTGGTTTATGTGGTCAACGACCTTTGCATTTCAACCTTGGCATAGCGCCGTTGAATTTCGCCGTTACCTGCATCGGTTCATGATGGAGTTTTCCCGCATCGAAACCCTGGCAGGAGTCAAGCGCACGGTTTACAACCAATTTGATTCATTGGTAAAACCTCTGGTGAGTTGGCTGAAGGCGCAGGGGGTGAATTTCGTCGTTAACTGCACCGTGACGGACTTTGAGCTAAAGATTGACCAGGGCAAGATCGTCGTCACTGGAATTCACCACCAGCGCGACGGCAAGACAGATATCAAGGCGATCGCCGATGAGGATTTGGTGTTCTTCCAAAACGGTTCGATGACCGATGCCTCCAGCTTTGGGTCAATGACGAGTGCGCCCAAACAGCTAACGAAAGAGGATAGTGGTGGCTGGTTGCTCTGGGAAAAACTGGCTCACAGCCATCCTGAATTCGGGAACCCAGCAGCGTTCAATTCTAATATCCCAGAGTCATTTTGGGAGTCCTACACGGTGACGGTTATCAAAGACACCGCTTTCTTTGACCAGATGGAAGCATTGTCTGGGAATAAGGCTGGCACTGGCGGTTTGGTGACTTTCAAGGATTCCAATTGGATGATGTCAATCGTGTTAGCGCATCAACCCCACTACATCGACCAACCTGCTGATGTGCAAGTGTTTTGGGGCTATGCTCTGCACCCCGATCGCATTGGTGACTTTGTACCCAAATCCATGGCCGATTGCAACGGCAAAGAAATTTTGCAAGAGCTATGCGGTCATCTCAATTTCGATTTGGAGACGATCGCCTCTGCCATCTGTATTCCCTGTCGGATGCCCTACATCACCAGTATGTTTATGCCCCGTGCGGAGGGCGATCGCCCGCTTCCCGTGCCAAAGAACTCCAAAAACCTCGCCTTTATCAGCCAGTTTGTCGAAATTCCTGATGATGTCGTTTTTACGGTGGAATATTCCGTCCGGGTGGCGCAAATGGCTGTCTACGAACTGCTGGGCATCGATCGCGAGGTTCCACCCATTCTGCACCATGACGACTCCCTCAAGGTGAAATTTGACGCAGTGGTGAAGGCGTTTCGATAACACTCAAGCGGCGATCCCGCGATCGGCGTTGATTTAATTCAAGTTGAGTGTTAAAAACACAAAAGTGACGATCCACATTATTACTGGGATTTGCACGATGTTTAGATTCCCGCACTGGAATAACAATGGAACCCATTCGTATCTTTTACTTTTCCGATGTTCTCTGTATTTGGGCTTATATTGCTCATATCCGTCTGGATGAGTTGAAAACAACCTTTCAAGACCAAATTGCAATTGAATCCCACTTCGTCTCTGTCTTTGGTACTGCCCATGAAAAACTAGAGAACGGATGGCGCGATCGGGGGGGATTGCAAGGATACAGTAATCATATTCAGGAGGTTGCCAGCAAGTTCGATCATATCACCGTCCATCCTGATATTTGGGCTAAGGTTACACCCCATTCATCCACATCCTGCCATTTATTTCTCCATGCCATTCAACTATTAGAAGTCAAGGGTTTGGTAGAACAATCTCAACAGGTATTTGAAAAAGCAGCCTGGGCATTTCGGGAGGCATTTTTTACCCAACTGGCAGATATTTCTGACCGTAAGGTGCAATTTGGCATTGCGGAGGAGTTAAGACTGCCGATCGCAGCGATCCAAGCTCAGATCGATAGTGGTGAGGCTTATGCCCAGTTATCCAAGGATTTTGAATTAGTCAAAGAGCATACCGTTACGGTCAGCCCCACCCTAATTTTTAATGAAGGACGACAGAGACTCAACGGCAATGTGAGCTATAGGGTCATCGAAGCCAATATTAGGGAGTTACTAAACCATCCTGCGGGAGAACAATCTTGGTGTTAGGGATGTTAGGCGATCGCCGTTGATTCAAGTTGAGTCCATGTAGAGCCAATCACAATTACAAAAGAAAACTACCAAAAGGAAACTACCATGCAAATACAAATCAATACTGGTCATAATATCGAAGGTCACGAAGCACTCGCCACTCAGGTTAGTGATGTAGTGGAAGAGAGTCTGAGCCAATTTGGCGATCGCCTCACTAAAGTTGATGTTCACCTCAGCGATGAGAACAGCGACAAGAAGGGCGGCGGTGACGATATGCGCTGCATGATCGAAGCCCGTCTCAAAGGACTCCAACCCCTTGCAGTAACTCATCAGGCAGCGAACCTAGACCAAGCTGTTGACGGGGCTGCGGAGAAATTAACCCACTTGATCGAGACCACACTGGGGCGACGCTCACATCAAGCGAGTCATCGCACTGACCCACCTCTGTCTAGCTCAGTTAATTAATAACCCGAGTTGCTAGTTACAAATAGGATACGTTTCGATCCCCCTAAATCCCCCTTAAAAAGGGGGACTTTGGGATTCTCCCCCCTTAAAAAGGAGGACTTTCGGATTCTCCCCCCTTAAAAAGGAGGACTTTCGGATTCTCCCCCCTTATTAAGGGGGGCTGGGGGGGATCGAATCAATAACTAGCTCAGTTAATATTAATTACATAGTCAATGAATCCACAAGACCTGAAAGGAAAAGGAGTTATGTCATGAATGCCATCAAGATTGAAATTTTGGGTACAGGCTGCAAAAAATGCCAACAGCTAGAAGCCAATGCAAAAGAAGCGATCGCTAATCTTAATTTAACGGCTGAAGTTCTGCATATTACCGACCCAATCGAAATTGCAAAACGAGGTGTGATGTCTACTCCCGCTATGACAATCAATAGCAAAGTTGTCAGCAAAGGTCAAGTCATCAGTGTTGAACAAATTCAGCCTCTATTACAACGTTAAAGAGGCAAAGTTATGTTTGATCCATTTTATCCGTTTGATTGGTTAGCAACCCAAATTGTAACCCAACTTTTGGGCTTGCCGATTTCGTCGCATTTAGGATCGAGTCTGCACTTCTTTCTTTACGATGTGCCAAAAGTCTTAACATTACTGATTGTAATTAGCTTTATTGTTGGGACATTTCAAAGTTTTTTAGAGCCAGAGCGCGTTCGCTCTTTGCTAGAAGGAAAGCGCACTTTTGCAGGAAATATTTTGGCGGCAATGGTAGGAATTGTTACACCATTCTGTTCTTGTTCTGCGGTTCCTTTGTTTATCGGTTTCTTAGAAGCAGGTGTACCTCTAGGCGTGACCTTTTCCTATCTGATGGCAGCACCCATGGTTAATGAGGTGGCTGTTATCCTGCTCTGGGGATTGTTTGGCTTAAAGGTAATGCTGATCTACATTGGCTTTGGTGTGGGTTTAGCGATCGCCTCTGGATACATCATCGGACTTATGAAATTGGAAAAATGGGTAGAACCCTTTGTTTGGGAACTGCAAAAATCTCATCAAGCAATACCTCTAGAAGGAGAAGATAACCTAGAACCCGTGACGTTAAGTTGGGGACAAAGATTTGAGCAAGGAAGATTTCAATCCAGTGAAATTGTGCGATCGGTTTGGCTTTATGTGGCGATCGGAATTGCGATCGGCGCGGGGATTCATGGTTATGTGCCGACAGATTTTATTACCCAATATGCAGGGGAAAATAATCCTTTTGCAGTACCGATCGCAATCATTTTGGGTGTTCCACTCTATGCCAATATTGCAGGGGTCATGCCAATTACTGAAGCCTTAGTAAATAAAGGAATGCCAATGGGTACAGTTTTAGCTTTTACAATGGCGGTAACAGCACTATCTCTTCCTGAAATGGTGATTCTCAAAAAAGTCCTGCAACCACAACTGTTAGCTGTATTTATCGGGTTGATGACCGTTGGTATTATCAGTATCGGCTACATATTCAACGCCATAATTAATTAATTTGCTCCCTTACTAAATCAATCCATTCAAGGAATAATCAATCAAAATGAAAAGCATTTTACGTTTTATCAGATCGGTATTCATCATCGGAATCTTAGCTGGAATGTTGATGATTAATCTGTCAGTTTCTCCGGCTCAGGCTGTTATTCGCCACTTAGAAGAAGAATCAGAGCAGACAGTTTACCAATCGGAGATTTATAAGTCTCGCCAATTGCTCCAAGATCAACAGGGTGGTAGTTGGCAGGCGATCGCCTTTGAACGGATTCTTCCCGATCATCAGAACAGTATCTACTTGCGTCTAGTTGCATTTCCTGGCACAGCAAATATCGATCACTCCAAGCCCCTAATTATTACTAACCGGATGAGCAAAACTTTGACTGCCGTAGATGTATCTCAGGATATGTTTATGGACGACACCGAAATGGCTCCTGATTCAGGGGAGTATGATTTACAGCCGATCTTAATGCAGTTGGAATCAGCAATTCCCTTACAGCTAATCCTGTCAACCCTCGACCAACAAGAAATTGTCCTTAATGTTTCTCCTGTCGTGGTTGAAGAATGGCGATCGCTGATTGTTCAAAAGTAATCACTCTATCTATTAAAGCCAAATCTCCTCAAGATTTGGCTTTTGATTTTAATGTATTTGGATTTCAGAGAATTATATGGGTGACAACTTAAATAAAACAATACTGGTTCTAACGAATTTTGTTCGAGTATTAAGGTAGTATAAATATATGGTAGAAAAAAAACGGCGATCGCTGTGAAGAAAATTCAGGTTCGATGAGGAAGAATATCAACTTATCACCGAGAATCCAAGAGAATTTAGGAAACTTCAACAACCCCAACGCAAGGCGATGGGGATTGAGGGAGAAACCTTGATTTAAACCGTTGAATACTGCATAGAGTTTCAGCTTGGAACGCACTCTCG
>NZ_JACSWA010000524.1 GCF_016888125.1 Spirulina sp. CCY15215 | reverse complement strand
CGATCCAACTGGGGTTATTCTGGTCAAATATTAAACTTGTCGGGCTACCGATTAAGGTGCTGTAGTTGTTGTCTCCGTAGGCGTTGAAGTAGTTATTCCCAAAGCCGATTCTGGTGGCGGTGGTGGCTCCAAAACTGCCGGGTACGTCCAAACTTGCCCCTTGGGTGAAGACCCATCCCGAGGGGTTCATCAGGAATAGGTTTGAGTTGCCTCCTGTGAGTTGGATGAGTCCTTGGATAATGCTGGGGTTTCCTCCTGTGACTCTTCCCACGACGTTGAGGATGTTGGGATTTGAGAGAAAGTTGGCGATTTCTTGGGGGTTTAAGCCGAATTCTTGGAAGGAGTGGAATAAATTGGCTCCGGCTTGGGTGCCGCCGTTAATATGGTAGGTGTTGCCGTTGTAGTTGATTATTGTCCCGGTGCCGTCGGGGGCTGCTGTTATTGATGTTTGCGCCTGGGCGGTGAGGGGTTTTGCTGCAATTAACCCGGTTAGGAGGAGGAGAGACAGGAGTTTTGGCAGTTTGAGTTGTTTCACGATTGGAGAAACCGGCTATTACTTCGTTTTCCAGTATAATTACTGAAAATTAGGTTGTTTGTTTTTGTAATATTTCTTTATAACTATTCGGAGATAATATTTTTTAGTTGTTATGGTGAGTGTAATTTTCAGAATGAATACTATCATTAAAATCTAGGGAGCGAGACGCTCCCACTACAGTTGGGTTTAGGGGGTAGGGGTGCAATGCTTGCACCCTGAAATTATGACCTATTATTAGGATTTGATATAACCCCCAAGGTGCCATCCCCCTAAATCCTCCTTCCTTAAATCCCCCTCCCGTCCCAGGCAGGGACTATTCATTAAGCAGAGAAAATTGTTACAATCCCTTATTTTTCGTTAGCAATCATCTGTTCTACAACGACACAATCGGGGTTACAGTCTTTTTCCCTAGAAGAAAATTTTACCCGCGAAATCTATCGTTATGAGGAGGAAAACAAAATGCCGTACATTACCAGTGTAGAGCGTTTGGGCATTGAGAAAGGACTGCAACAAGGTCGCCAAGAAGATATCATTTCCGTGCTGCAAGTGCGCTTTGAAATGGTCCCCGAAGTCCTGATTGAAACCGTCAATGGCATTCAAGATGATGCTATTCTCGCGAATTTACTCCGACAAGCGATCGCGCCACAATAATAAACTCCCTAAAACAATGGGGGGAACTAAGATCGCGATCGCCGCATTGAGAGAAGTCGGCGCGATCGCCAAATAAGGAGCAACATATTTAATCAATGCTGAAATTATCCCCGAAAGCAGAATAATTTTCAGAATAAAAACAATTTGACTTTGCATTATTAATTCTCAATTCCTGCATGATAAGAACTGCGAACCAAAGGAGCAGAACGCACGTGAGAAAAACCCAAAGAACAAGCTATTTCACCCAAGCGATCGAACTCCTCGGGAGTCCAATATTTGCGGACGGGTAAATGCTCCAAAGAGGGGCGCATATACTGCCCTAAAGTCAGGCGATCGCAGCCCACAGCCCGTAAATCCTGCATGGTTTGCACTATTTCCCCCTCGGTTTCCCCATGCCCCAACATTAAACCAGATTTGGTCGGGATCGTCTCATCAACCTCCTTAACCCACTGCAATACCACCAAAGAGCGATCGTACTTCGCCCCCCGACGCACCGGGGCTTGTAAGCGCTCCACCGTTTCGATATTGTGGTTATAACAGGCAGGTTTAGCCCTCGCGACCTCCCCCACTCGTTCCCGTTGCGCCTCTTTACCCCCTTTTCCCCCCCAAAAATCCGGCGTGAGAACCTCAATTTGCGTCCCTGGGTTGAGTTGGCGAATAGCGGTCATGGTCTTCACAAAAAATCCTGACCCCCCATCGGGCAGATCGTCCCGCGCCACGGAAGTGAGAACCGCATAACGCAGCCCCAATAAGGCGATCGCCTCCGCCACCTTGCCAGGTTCTTCCCCATCTAAAGGCATCGGCGCGCGTCCCTTATCCACCAAACAAAAAGCACAAGCACGAGTGCAAGTCTGTCCCATCAACAAAAATGTCGCCGTTTTCTGAGCGTAACACTCCCCTCGGTTGGGACATCGCCCTTCCTCGCAAATGGTGTGGATCTGTCGCTGCTTAATAATTCTTTGTACAGTGGAAATTTCACTGGCCGCCCCCAAGGGACGACGCAGCCAAGGCGGGAGAGCAGTAATTTCCTCTCGCCATTGTTTAATAGTAGCGGGGATTTCAGGGCGATCGGGCATGGCAGTCAAATTCGCGTCTATTTGCCTCTATTGTAGACTGCAAAGGCTTCCCCTCCCCCAAGATTCTCAGAATTAGCACAGAATTACCCCATTAAATCCCCAGCATCTGCCTCCCACTCTTTTCCCATAGGCTAAACTGAGTTAACATCAGTTTGTCTGCTTATTCGCCTCTCAAGGAGTCAGTTGTGGCCAGTCAAAAGATCCTCGTTATTGATGACAGCCGGGTTATCCGACGCATGGTTAAAGATATGCTTCCTGTGGGTAACGTGGAAGTGATTGAAGCGAAAGATGGTAAGGAAGGATTAGAATTAGTCCGCCAATCTAATCCGACTTTAATTATGCTGGATTTTTTGCTCCCTAAAAAAAGCGGTTGGGAAGTCTATCAAGAAATTCAGAAAGATGCAAAATTGCGCTTTATTCCCCTAATGTTAATGTCAGGGCGCAAGGAAGAGGTAACGGAAAAATTGCCGGAACCATTTCAGTATTTTGCTTTCGTTGAAAAACCTTTTGAAAAAAAACAGTTATCTGAAGCGATTAAAGACGCAATTCAGAAGTCAAGAATCCATAAAAAAGAACAGCCTGTTACTGAAGCGAAACCCGCCGCTACTGTTGCGGCTGCATCTCAAAATGTTGCATCTGGGGCGACGGTTTCTAATGCAGAAATCGAAGATCTGAAACTGCAAATGGCCAAGATGCAAAAGGAAATTAATACCCTCAAACAACAAATGACCAAATTAATTACCTTTATCAAGCAAAAACTGAAATAATCCGTTTATCAGTTACCAATCAGAAATAAGGGGATAGGAGGAATTCTTCCCTTATCTCTCATTTTCCTTCTTTTTTCACGTTATAATAAAACTTTACAATTCTTAAAGCTCTTTTATGTTGCCTCAAGCTCACTCTTTACCTGCAATTAGTAGCGCTATTTTGCTAACGACTTTTTTTGCGATCGCCCTTGGATTCGTGTTTAAAGATATGTTGGAATATCAAGTAGACTTTTGGGCAAAAAATCGTCAAACTCAGGCCAAAATTGACTACAAAAAGCCTCAAATGCTCATTGCCTACTTAGGACTAACTTTTTTTCTCACCTTTTTTGTAGGAGAATGTCTTTCAGTTTTTCAAATTGGTTACTTATTCGCTGGTGGAATCGCCTTGTTTGTTGTCTTACCTACGGCTCTTTTAATGTGGTTGCAATTAGGTTCGATGTTAGAGTTACTTTCCCGAGGTGGTTCGGAAGCGATTTCTATTGATACTTATTTGGAAGAGAAAGCCATGAAAATAGCGGCGAAAAAATGAAATGCCTTTCCTTGGAGATTGTATTATAATGTAATACGACATTCAAGAAAAGAAAGATCGTGCTGAGTGAATCTCGTCTGCGAAAAATCAGTAAATATTTAAGTTATCATCTGCGACATCATCCTGATGAACTGGGTTTGGAACTGGAAACGGGGGGTTGGGTGGAAGTGACTCAACTCCTAGCTGCTTGTCGTCAAAATCAATTTGTCATTCAACCCGTCGAGTTAGAAGAAGTGGTCGATCGCAATGACAAAAAACGCTTTTCTTTCAATGAGGATGGACGTAAAATTCGAGCCAATCAAGGGCATAGCGTTGAAGTCGATCTAGAATTAATACCCCAAACTCCACCCGAGGTACTTTATCATGGTACGGGACACAAAGCCGTCGCTGCTATTCTCAAGGATGGACTGTTAAAAATGTCTCGTCATCACGTACATTTATGCAGCGATCGCACCACAGCCAAAAAAGTAGGTCAGCGTCATGGAAAACCCGTTATTTTTCAAGTGAATACCGTCGCGATGTCTGAAGCAGCTTATGTTTTTTATTGTTCTCAGAATGGTGTTTGGTTAGTCGATCGCGTTCCCGCAGAATACTTAATCAAATTGTAAAACATTGCAATTTTAATGAATATGAATTCAGGATATTGGCAAGACGAGAATAATCAGAATAATCAACAGCAAAGCCAGGGATTATTGGGGTCAGGATGGCGACCTTTAGAACGCAATTTTGATCTTAATTTTTTCTTTTATTTAGTTCAAAACGATCCTTGGGAAGTTGCTCAAAAATCCTTAGATTGTGCCAGCGATCTCGCCGATGCTGTTGGACGGAATAACTATGCGTGGTGGGCAAATATACTCAACTTATTTTCCGAAAAAACCCACAGTCAATTTAACGAATTCTGGGAATATATTACCCCTGCACCCCCTTTTCCCGATAATCGTCACGGAGAAGTTTTAAGCGTAGAAACTCCTGTAGTGCAAATGGTGAATCGTTATAGTATTCCCATCGATTATGCCCTCAATCGCCTGCAAGAAATCACCCTATTTAAAATCTTAGATTTATTAGGTCAACCCAATACCATTTTGCAATATTATTTAGAGCGTTACTTTTACTATCCTGTGGAACGCTTTGTTAATTGGGAACGATTGGAAGTTTTAGGCACAATTTACGTTTACTGGGAAAAATATCAAGTTTGGTTAGAGGTTTATTCCTACGAAAGAGGACGACGGACTTATGTATTAATGGCTAAAGATATTACGCCCTTGGTAAATAAAGCAACCTATAATTTAGCAGTTGTTCTCAGTGGCTATCAGAGTCGAGTTGGACAAGTGCAAAGCGAATATTCAATTCGTTCCTTTCCCAAAGATATTCAAGACTTTACCGACACCGTACAACAGCAAATTCTAACCTGCGATCGCCTAGCGGTTTTAGCCCAAGGAGAACCGGGAACGGGAAAAACCGTCTGGACTCAAGCCGTAGCCAAGGAAATTTTAGTGCCGTTGGGTTATACTGTTTTTATTCTCGATCATGATGCGATCGAAAATTTTGTCCCACCGAGTTATTTAGAAAGAATTTGCTTGATTGTCAATGAAGCTGATAATCTGGCGCAAGATCGGGGTAGTCTTCCCGCTCAAAATAGTAATAAAACCGAGCATATTTTAAGTTTATTAGATGGGACATTATATCGCAGTGTCGTGGATGAATCTCGCCCCCAAAACCAACAGAAATTAGTGGTTTTATTAACCTGTAATACAACTAAGCGTCTCGATCCGGCTGTATTGCGTAAAGGACGCATCGATTTAATTGGCGAATTTGTCCATAAATTTGTTTAATTAAGTAATTAAAATAGATGATCTCTAGCGTACAAAACCCTTTAGTTAAAAGGTTAAAAAAATTGCGTCATCCTAAAGCAAGACGAGAACAGAATTTGTGCTTGTTAGAAGGAACAAAATTACTAGAAGCAGCCTGTGAAACTAATAGCCCGATCGCGTTAGTTTGCTGTACTCTGGCTTGGCGATCGCGCTATATTAAATTATGGTCAGAACTCTCTCAACGCGCTGAAAGGGTGGAAATAGTCACCCCGGAAGTCTTAAAGGCGATCGCCACCACAGTTAACCCCGATGGTATTATCGCCGCTATTCCTCGTCAGCCCGTTCGGGCAACTTGTTCTAAAAACCTCACTTTAGGCGTATTTTTAGAGCGCTTGCAAGATCCCGGTAATCTAGGCACAATTGTTAGAACCGCAGTTGCAGCAGGGGCTGAGGGATTATGGTTAAGTGCTGATAGTGTCGAGGCAGATAACCCCAAAACCCTGAGAGCCTCTACGGGGGCATGGTTTCGCCTGCCTATTGAAGTGAGTGAAGGTTTCTTACAAACCCTAGGGGAATACCGCGATCGCGGTTTACAAATTGTCGCGACTACCCCGCGATCGTCCCTCACTTATTGGGAGGTAGACTGGCAGCAACCCAGCATCATTCTTTTGGGCAATGAAGGGTCTGGACTGTCCCCAGAAGCAATGGCCTTAAGCGATCGCCAAGTCTCCATTCCTCTCTCGGCAGGGGTCGAATCTCTCAATGTTTCTGTGGCTGCGGCACTTCTCCTCTATGAAGCACACCGGCAAAGGAGAATGAGAAAAAAGCAAGCATAAATTCAATTCTCCCCGTGCCTATTCTTCCTTATTGTCTTCAGAAAACAATGCTTTGATATCTACCCCTATAGCGTCGAAATCATCGGGTTTGGCATCGGGTTGAGGAGGAATGGAGATTTCCTCGTCTTCTTCCTCGTCTTCCTCTAAAGGTTGCAGTAAATCTCCTAGGGCATCGAGGGATTGTTCAAAGGCTTCTGTTGAAGCGCGACGGAATTCTGATTGATTGTTATTCATTTTAACCTCAATTGTCTCGAGGGACAGCGATCGATACTCCACCCTTTAACTTTATCTTTAACTCTCAATGACCGACTGATTTTTTCTCGATTTAGTTTCCATTTGCTTCAATGTTCTAATTTGGGCAAAACGCGATCGCACCAAAATAATGTCCCAGAAGCAACGCAAAGCGGTACGGTAAATAGATTAACAAAAGGAATGCTAATCAGTCCGCAACAAACTAAACTAAAACTGGCACTGGCGGGGAAAGTTTGGATAAGAATCCCTAATTTTTGACGAAATTTCAAGCGACGGCGTTCGGAAGGACCGTCGAGGAAGTCTAACCCGGCGATCGCCGCAGTTAAGGCAATCCAAAGAAGGGCGATCGCTAATGAACCTACCCAAGGGACTATATTTAATAATAATAAGGGAATAGCAATTACTAACCAGAGAATCACTTTTTTGATTTCAAACAGAATTGCACGCCCAATATCGCGAATTAATCCGACTTCTATGGTTTTTGCTTCTCCCAAGCGAAACTTTTCCATTTCTTCTGAGAGTTTTCCATACCAGGGCGCACCTAAAAGCGTTCCGAATTGTAAGAGAAAAAATCCCGTGACTAAAAACAATCCCACCAATAAAAGAAAGCGCAGTAAATAAGTAAATGCAATAATTATATCGTCGAGAAATCCTAACCAAGCAGGCAGATCGGCGATTAAGCGATCGACTCTCATATCAATGCTTAAAGTTAGCGCATCAAAACCATTCCATGCAGGAAATAAGAGACTCGTATAGAGTAAAATCCCAACAAGAATGTTAACGGAAATGGGAATAATAAGAAAGCGCAGAAGAGAAGGCGATCGCCAAAAAATCTTCAATGTGCGGAAAGGATAAGTTGTTCCAGCAATTAATCCACAAACCATAATTGAGATACACCCCTTTTATGAACCTGTAATTTTCTGCACTAACTCTTGAAAGACTGCTGAAGCGCGATCGTTTTCCACTTGACAAGTGCCTGCATTGGCGTGTCCACCGCCCCCATATTCTAACATTAGTTTGCCAATATTAACCCCTGCGGTTTTATTGAGAATAGATTTACCCACGGCAAAGACGGTATTTTGTTTTTTCAAGCCCCACATAATATGTATAGAAATGTTACATTCGGGATATAAAGCATAGACTAAAAAGCGATTACCTGGATAGATTGTTTCTTCTTCTTTGAGGTCTAAAACTACAAGATTATCATAAGTTTTTCCGCAGCGTTCGAGTTGTTCTTTAAACTTTTCTGATTGTTCTAAATAAAAATCTCGTCTTTCTTTTACATCTTCAATATTCAAAATTTCTGCAATAGAATGGTTTTTGCAATAATCGATTAATTCCATCATTAACTGATAATTAGAAATACGGAAATTCTTGAATCGCCCTAGCCCTGTGCGGGCATCCATTAAGAAGTTTAAAAGCACCCAATCTTGAGGGTTTAAAATCTCTTCTCGATTAAATTGGGCTGAGTCTGCTTTATCGACTGCTGCCAGCATTTCTTGAGAGATATTGGGGAATTTTTCAGAGCCGCCATAATAATTGTAAACTACTCTAGCAGCAGAGGGGGCATCGGGATCGATAATATGATTGGGCTGAATTTCTGCATTTCTGATTGTCTCGCTCAAATGGTGATCGAATGCTAAATATGCGCCTTCGACATAGGGTAAATTGGTGGTAATGTGGCGATCGCTGATCTCGATTTTGCCATCCTGCATATCTTTAGGATGAACAAACTCGATCTTGTCAATTAAGTCAATATCTTTTAACAAAACTGCACAAACCAGCCCGTCAAAATCGCTGCGGGTAACGAGAGTATATTTTTGGTGTTCTGACATGAGTTTCTAATTGAAAAATTGTCTTAATTTTATAGTAATTCTAGCAGTTGTACACCTTGATAAAATAGGAAACTCGCTAACCATGCCAACCCTAGGGAATATACTAAAGAAAGTAAGGTAAATCTCCAAGATTTTGTCTCATTAAATAATGTTACAATTGTGGTTAGACAAGGGGTATACAACAAACAAAAAATACAAAAACTATAGCCTTGGGTAAATGTCACTGTTTCCGTAAGGCGATCGCCAACTCCGATCGCACCTAAACCATAAATAACAGCTAAAGAACCAATTACGATTTCTTTCGCTATAAAGCCAAAAATTAACGCTAAGGTTAAATAAGGATCGATGCCGATGGGCTGCATAATTGGACTCAAAAATGTGCCAATATGACCGCCAATTGTCTCTAATCCTACTGCACCAACGGGTAAACTGGTAATCAGCCAAACAGCAATGCAACCAAAGGTAATAAAACCGGAAGCACGAGATAAGAAGGTGCGTACTTCTCCCCATCCTCTCAAAGCGACTTGTTTCCAGGTAGGAAAACGATAGGGAGGAAGTTCTAAAACAAAGGGTTCATCATTGGGAAATGTACCTTGAAAAATAGCTGCCGTTGCGATCGCCGCTACAAAACTTAATAAATAAAGAGAAAATAAAACTAAAGCCCCATTCCCATTGGGAAACGTAGCGACAATAATAAAAACAAATACTTGTAAACGTGCCGAACAAAGAGAAAAAGGAATAGTTAACATAGTCAACAAACGTAAAGATTGCGATCGCATCACTCGCGTTCCCATTAATGCCGGAACATTACAACCAAATCCCATCATTTGCATGACAAAACTACGCCCATCTAAGCCCAAACGTGCCATGATTCCATCCATTAAATAAGCAGATCGAGATAAATAGCCGCTATCTTCTAAAACTGCCATGATAATAAAGAAAAGCACGATCAAAGGAACAAAAGAAGCAACAGTTGAGATCCCATTCCATAACCCATTAATAACAAAATCCCGAACAAGATCGGGAAAAGGCGCGATCGCCGGTGCAAGGCAATTTTTCAAGAACCACTCTGCCAAATTTTTAACAATATCTTGAGAAGGCAAACCGATCGCCCAAATGAGCCAAAATACAGCAAACATTCCCCCAAAAAATAACGGTAATCCCAAAATCGGATGCAAAAGAAGGCGATCGATGCGTTCCGTCCAAGTTATACTGATTTGGGCGGGAATTTCTACGGCAGCATCGAGAATTTCCGCGATCGCACTGGGGGGAATATCACCACTTTTATCTAACTGCATTGCTAAAGTTTGAGGCGAAATAGAAACAATATTTTCTGATAACTTTTTACTAATTGCTGCGTAGGCTTTTAGATAACCTTGCCCATGCTTTGCACTAATTAGAAACGTCGGCATTGACAATTGTTCTGTTAATTGTTTGGTATCGATGCAAATTCCATATCCTTCTGCCTCATCTGCCATATTTAACAGCAAAATGGCGGACAAACCCAAAGAGTTGAGTTGTAAAGGTAAACGAATTTGGCGATCGATCTGGGAGGCATTTAAAACAATAATCACTAGATCGATCGCATAGTTTTCCAGAAAATTGCGGACAATCTTTTCATCATCTGCTATTCCTTGGAGATCGTAAATACCAGGAAGATCGACAATTTCCATTTCCTCATGATCGATCTTTACCCTTGCTTGTAATAAATCCACCGTAATTCCCGGCCAATTTCCGACACTCGCAGACATTCCCGTAATACGATTAAAAAAGGTCGATTTGCCCGTATTTGGCATTCCGAGTAAGGCAATTCTCTTCATTTGCTCTGAGTCCCCTCAATCGGTATAACTGTTATATATTGAGCCTCCTGTCGCCGGATTGCAAGTTCTGTGGTTGTGCCGACGCGAATGTGCAGTAACCCGCCAAATTGGGCTTGACGGAGAACCTCAATGGGGCGATCGCGCACAACTCCCATTGCTTCCAAGCGCTGAGGAAATCTCTCTAAGGTTGTATTTTCTCCACAATCTACAATATTAGCCACACGAGCAGGTATTCTGGGTTTTAACTCCGCCAAAGTTATCGGTTTAATTTTCTTCATATTTCTATACCGTTGAACTTTTTTAATTGTATCTTTATAATTCGTAACTCAATACCCTAAAATAGAGAAAAATAGCAAGCAGCGAAAAAAAGGCTTGCATCTCAAACTCCAGATCGATTTGATGAAACAGTTTGCCCGATCGCAAAGATGTAAAAAGCAAGAACAGACCGAGAAAAGCTCAAAAATCAGTATATTCTCCGCGATCCCCATCGGCGATCGCGGAGAATATATTCCTTCACAGCTAAACCCTGACTGCATTACACTCTCTCTTTTTCCCAGCATTATTGCCCTAGTTGAGAACAGAAAAATATTAACTTTATTTGAGATTAAAACTTTACAATTATCTACCCTAAACCAGGCGCAAGAACCGTTTATGCTCTTGATATTGAGTGTTTTCGTGTTGGCTATGGTAATTCTCTTCAGAAAAAAAAAGAATATTTATCTTAAAAATCTATTCATAAAAAAGACAAAAAGTCAAGAAAAAACCTCGGAATCTGGGGAAATTTTAGAACTCCGAAAAAACCTTGCTGCTTTGACAAAGCTAAACGAGATTACTTTAACCAAACTCAATCATCGCCTCCGCTATCAATCAGCTATTGCTAATCTTAGTCAATTGAGCTTAAAAGAAACAGACTTTGATATTTTTCTCCAGAAAGCCGTTAATTTAATCGCCGAGACATTAGAACTCGAATTTGTTGGCCTTTTTGAACTTCTTGGGAATGAAAGTTCTTTTCTGCTCAAAGCAGGGATTGGCTGGCCAGCCAAATTCATCGGTTATGCCAAAATTTGGATTTCTGCAACCTCTTTAACGGGATATACCCTCAAAGAGAAAAACCCCATCGTTTTTGACGATCTCCGCATTGAAACACGCTTTCATGCTTCCCCTTTACTGCATAACCACAAAATTATCAGTGGTGCAAATCTTCTTATTCCTCAAGGAGAAAATTGCTATGGAATGTTAGGAACTTACTCAAACCGATCGCGGCAATTTACCCAAGAAGACCTCGAATTTCTGCAAACCGTCAGCCAGATTATCGCTGCTGCTGTCCAACAACAGGAACGACTGATTCAACTCAATCTCTTCAAACGCGCCATCGATGCCAATAGTAATAGTATTTCCATTAGCGAGGCGATCGCCAACGATATTCCCCTCATTTACGTTAATCCCAGCTTTGAAAAACTCACAGGATATAAAGCCGAGGAAATTGTCGGTCAAAGCAGTTTTACCATCTACGGAGAACAAGCCGATCCGGAGATTCAACAAGAGATTCTCCACGCGCAACTTTGCGGACTCGAGTATCATGCCGTCATCAAAAACTATCGTCGCGATGGCATTCCCTTTTGGAGTGAATTCCATCTTGCCCCCGTCCTCGATCTTCAAGGCTATCTGACCCACTATATCACCGTTCAAACCGACATCACCGATCGCCACCAAGTCGAAACCGCCCTGCGAAAAAGCGAAGAACAATTTCGCCTCACCTTTGAACTCGCCCCCATTGGAATGTTTATTATCAGTCTCGACGGCGATTATTTACAAGTCAATCAAGCCATCTGCAACGCTTTGGGCTATTCCCGAAGGGAACTCTTACACAAAAACCAAAAAGAATTAACCCATCCCGACGATCGCCAGGCGGATCTCGCCATCAATCAAAAACTATTACTGGGAGAAATCGATCGCTTTCAAATCGAAAAACGCTTCCTCGCCAAAGATAAACATATAGTTTGCGCCCTCCTGCAAGTCGTTCTCATTAAAGACGATCGCGCAATTCCCAGTCACTTCCTCGGACAATTAGTTGATATTAGCGATCGCAAACGGGCAGAAGAAGCCTTACATATTAGCGAACGGCGACTCGATGGCATCCTCACCTCCATAGAAGATGTGGTTTGGTCTGCCATCCTGCCAGAAGACCCAGAAAACGGGACAGAGGGTATTTTACTCATTTACCTCAATCAAGCCGCCGAAACGATTTACGGTCGTCCCGTCAGCGAATTTTTCCAAAATCCCAATCTTTGGTTTGAAATTGTTCACCTTGAAGATCGGGCGCGAGTCAAACGCCAAGTGCAAGTGTTAATGAGTACCGGATCTGCACAAATCGAATACCGTATTCTCCGCCCCCAAGGAGATCTGCGCTGGCTCCACTGTCGCAGCCGTTTAGTCCATGATGAAGATGGGAAACCCAGCCGTATTGATGGCATTAGTAGCGATATCACCGATCGCAAGCAAGCCGAAGAAAAACTGCACCACAGCGCCTTTTACGACTCCCTCACCGACTTACCCAACCGCGCCTCATTTATCGATCGCCTCTGGCATACCATGCGCCGCGCCAACCGTCGGGGCGGATATTTATTTGCCGTTCTTTTCCTCGACCTCGACTGGTTTAAAGTCATTAACGACAGCTTGGGGCATAGCCTCGGCGATCGCCTCTTAATCCAACTATCTCGGCGTTTAGAAAGTTGCTTGCGTCCCAGCGATACCTTAGCCAGACTGGGGGGAGACGAATTTACCATTCTTCTCGAAGAACTCCAAGATCCCCAAGCCGCCATTGAGATTACCGAAATGATTCTTGATAGTTTGCGATCGCCCTTCGATCTCGACGGTCACGAAGTTTTTACCAACACCAGTATCGGCGTTGCGTTCTCCCGCGTGCAATGTAGAGAAAAGGAGACATCTTCTTGTTCTGCCATTATTTACGATCGCCCCGAAGATTTTCTGCGGGATGCCGATACTGCCATGTATCGCGCCAAAGCCCTCGGTAAGGGGCGCTACGCCATCTTCGACAGCAATATGCACGCCTCTGCCCTCGCCCGTTTAGAACTGGAAACCCACCTGCGGCGATCGCTAGAACGACAAGAATTATTTGTTTGCTATCAACCCATTATCTCCCTCAAAACCGGAAAATTAACCGGATTTGAAGCACTGATACGCTGGCAACATCCCGAAAAAGGATTAATTTCCCCAGTCAAATTCATTCCCATCGCCGAAGAAACCGGAGAGATCGTTGCTATTGGTGCTTGGATTTTACGAGAAGCAACCCGACAACTTCAGCTTTGGCACGAGCAATTTCCCTATTATTCATCTTTAACCATGAATATTAATCTTTCTGGCAAACAAATTCGCGAATCTGATTTCATCAAAACCATTGACCAGACCTTGGTGCAAACGGGACTAAAGGGAACATCCCTGAAATTAGAAATTACCGAAAGTGTCTTAATGGATAACGTTGACGCAGCCACACAAATGCTTTTAGCCCTGCGCGATCGCGATATTCAACTCTGTATTGATGATTTTGGCACCGGTTATTCTTCCTTAAGTTACCTGCATCGTTTTCCCGTTAATACCTTGAAAATCGATCGCTCTTTTGTCAAGCGGATGAAACCCAATGGCACAAACTTAGAAATCGTTCAGGCGATCGTCTCTCTCTCCCGTGCCTTGGGCATGGATGTCGTCGCAGAAGGTATTGAAACCGAAGCACAATTAATACAACTCAAAGATTTAGGCTGCGAATTCGGTCAAGGCTATTTATTCTTTCCTCCTCTCACTAAAGATGAGGTTGAAGACGTTTTAAAGAAAGGATAAGGGGGATATGATGAATGATGAAGGATGAATATTGCCTATTGCCTATTGTCTTCTCCCCCTTGATAATTGAGTTTGGGGGAAGGAATAAACGAATTTACCTCTCTCCGATCTGTTGATAACTGATAACTGATAACTGATAACTGAATATATGCCTTTATCGAGACGCGCTAGTGGAATTTTGCTGCATCCCACCTCACTCCCCGGTCGTTTTGGGATTGGGGACTTAGGACAAGAGGCCTATCGTTTTATCGATTTCTTAGTCGAAAGCGGGCAGCAGGTGTGGCAAATCTTACCCATCGGACCGACGGGATATGGAAATTCTCCCTATCTTTCCTATTCTGCCTTGGCCGGAAATCCCCTTTTAATTAATTTGGAATGGCTTGAGTCTGAGGGACTGTTAAGCGCGACGGATTTGGCAAATTTACCCGAGTTTAAGGGCGATCGCGTTGATTACGATCGCGTTATTGCCAGCAAAATGCCCCTGTTAAGAAAAGCCAGTCAAAATTTCTTCACCCTCGCAACTTCAGAAAAAGTACAAGCCTTTGAAATCTTTTGTCAAAAACAGGCTTATTGGTTGAACGACTATGCCTTATTTATGGCAATTAAGGAACAGTTCCAAGGGAAAAGTTGGTATCAATGGAACAAAAAACTCGCGAAACGCGATCGCGATACCCTGGCCACCTATCGGGAACAATTGCAGCCGGAAATCTTTTTCCATCAATATGTACAATCGGAATTTTTCCGGCAATGGTCTACTTTGAAGGAATATGCCAATCAAAATGGCGTGGAAATTTTTGGGGATATTCCCATTTATGTTGCCCATGATAGTGCCGATGTTTGGGCAAATCCAGAGATTTTTCGTTTGGATGAGGAAACAGGAGAAGCGGAATTAATGGCTGGGGTTCCACCGGATTATTTCAGCGAAACGGGACAACTCTGGGGCAATCCTGTTTATAACTGGAAGGTATTAGAAGAAACTAAGTTTAAATGGTGGGTTAAGCGTATTGAGGGAATGCTGAATTATGTCGATCTGATGCGAATTGACCATTTTCGCGGCTTTGAGGCTTATTGGGCAGTACCCCAAGGGGAAAAGGTTGCCACGAATGGGGAATGGCTGAAGGCCTCCGGACGAGAATTTTTCACGATTCTGAAGGAAGATTTAGGAGAGTTACCCATTGTGGCAGAGGATTTGGGTGTCATTACTCCAGGAGTGGAAGAATTGCGCGATCGCTTTGAGTTTCCTGGAATGAAAGTCCTTCATTTTGCTTTTGATTCGGGAACGGATAATGGGTTCTTACCTTTTAATTATCCTTATAATTGTGTTGTTTATACGGGAACTCACGATAATAATACAACGGTAGGTTGGTTTGAGGTGCGATCGCCGGAAGAAAAGCAGCGTGTTTGGGACTATTTGGGGGGAGAAGCAACGGAGGAGATTCACTGGGCTATGATTCGTTTAACTTTATCTTCTGTTGCTAAATTAGCCATTATTCCCCTTCAAGACCTCTTGGGATTGAATGAAGAAGAAGGACGCATGAATCTTCCTGGCCGTGCCGAAGGAAATTGGGATTGGCGCTATAATTCCCAACAATTGACTTCTGAAATTGGCGATCGCCTTGCTAAGTTAACTGAAGTGTACGGTCGCGCCCCGGAACAAAAGGAAGAAGAAGAACGCTAAAACTAAAACTAAAAGGAGAAAGATTAATCTTTCTCCTTTTGTACTTACTAAAGTTTTCATGCTCACTAAAATACTAATATTTTTAACTTAAACGTTGGCGCAATTCTCGAATCGCTGTCCCGGTGCCGCGATCGCCAGCAGTTTGAAAGACGGAAATGGCGATCGCTTCTAAATCGAGATCGGGAAAATAACGGCTATGCGATCGTAAGGAATAAGCCTCATTTTCTAGGACATAAATTTGCGATCGGGTGTTTTTAAATAACCAAACTTCTGGGATTTTGTAAGGGAGATAATCCTCGGCTGCAGTATAACTGGTTACATCGATTTCGATTACTAAATCGGGAGGTGGATCGATCTGCCAGTTGATGCGATCTTTGCCTACTGCTGCTTGCCAATTGTCGATATAAAAGCAATAATCTGGTTCTATTCCTCCTGCTTCTGGCAGTTCGATGGTAATAGGGGTAAATGCCTCATAATCGCGATTTTGACTGTCGAGTAAAACTTTGACGATATCAGCCACAATATTGGCTTCTCGTCCATGTCTTGGCATTGGACTCATGAGCAAAATTTCCCCAGGGCGATATTTAATCCGAGGAATTGAGCCATCATCTCGACTCTCGCACAGTGTTTTATAGTCTTGCCAAGTTCCGGGAATTTTGACGACGGTACCCGGTGGGATTTGCGTTTTGCTTGGGGAAATAACTGCATACATCGTGGGATTTTCCGGTTATTTACTGCTTATTTTAGCAATTTTTGAGGAGCGCGATCGCATTTCAGGGATGGAGAGATGCGATCGCGTATAGTAAAAATATTAGTTCACAAGCGATCGCTACTATGTCATTAAAAGTTACTACCATAAAAGCCCCTGACGGAAAAGAAATCTATATTCAATACGATGAACTCGACAGTGATGAATTACAGGCTGTGGGTGCATCGGATATTATTGATGATATTCAAGCGCGTACCGATCGCTTAAAATCAGTGCTATCGAGTACGGTGCAGGTCTATTCGCAAACAATTCTCTCAAGTATTAAAGATGCAAGTGAGGATATCAAACCGAGTAAGGTCACATTAGAATTTGGGTTACAATTGGGGGGCGAAATGGGGATTCCTTTCGTGACGAAGGGGACTGCTCAAGCAAATGTTGCAGTGACGATTGAATGGGATTTGAGCGATAACAGTTGAGATAGCTTGAGGTTAGCTGATGGCTTACTATAGCATCGATCACTGTCGAGAGTCGATGGTGAGGATTTTGAAGGGCGATCCCTCCGAAACATTGCCCGATCGCGCATCGACTGCGGGATCGGGATTTATCATTCGCGATGACGGGTATTTGATTACCTGTCATCACGTTGTTTATCAGTTGGAATGTCTTTGGGTTGAATATCAAGATAAACCGTATAAGGCGAAATGGTGTGAGGAATATTCGGATCCGGATGTTGATATTGCGATTCTCAAAATTGAGGTTCAACAGGCGATCGCTGTTCCGATTATCAATCCCTCGCAGTTAGAGACAAGCGTTACAATTTATGGGTTTCCCGATAAGAAATACTTTTCTGGAGGCTATCCGGTATCAGGACAAGATATTCAACTCAGTACAACATTAGATGTATTGGAAACTTATCAAAATAAGACAGTGACAGGCGATCGCGCTTGGAATATTTTACCTCAACCGAGGGCGAAGTTTCTTTCTCACAAAATTGATACAAAGGTAGAACCGGGAACGAGTGGAGGGGCTGTAATTGCTGAAGATTTGGGCGGTATTGTGGGGATTATTCAATGCAGTAATAAAAGTGGCGATCGTCAAACTTACTGCATCCGTTGGGACAATATTACGAGGCAATTAGAGCAACTAAATTTAGAGCCAAAGCAGCAAGTTATCCGTCAGTTTTTAGAGGAGATTGAGGAGAAAGTTAAATATTTGCGCTTGTTTCACGTTCCTCAAGAAAGAATTTTATTGCAAGAGCAGTATATTGAGATTCAGGTGACGCTAGAACGGAAGTTTAGGCATGAGTTTGAAACAATGAGAGGTTATGCGGAATCCGAGATGGATAATCAACGGATTTATGCGTTAAAAGGGATGGGACAGGAAAAAGAAAGAACGCAGGTTAATTGGCAGGAAGCGAGAAAAGAACATCAAAGAATGGTCGTGCTTGCAGATCCGGGGATGGGAAAGTCTACTTTATTAAAACAGGAAGCATTGACGGTTATTTCTCGCGCAAAGGAGCAGTTAGAGGGCAATGAGAAAACAGAAAAAATTATCATTCCGCTATTATTTCGCCTATCAAAGTTAGCGGAGAGCAAAAAAACAATTCTGGAGCGCATTTTTGAGTTATTAAAAGAAGAATATGGGGAACAGTGGGACAGTTGGGATCGGCAAGTTAGTTTTGAATTGTTGTTGCGGGAGAAGTTAAAAGCGGGGACTTGTTTGCTGTTATTTGATGCTTTGGATGAAGTGCCAAAGGAACAGCGTTTAGGTTTAAAAGAACGGTTAAATGGGTTTGCGAAACAGTGTCCTTGTGCGATTATTTTAACTTCGCGGATTGTGGGTTATGATGGTTCTTTTGTCAATAGTGGGAAGGATTTGGAAATCGTTCCTTTTGGACGAGAACAGACGCAAAAATACATCGAATATTGGTTTAAAAATGCTGAGGGACATTTGCAAGATGAAACAGTTTCGGCGGAGGGATTGATAGCAGAGTTGGAGCAAAAGCCGCAAATTCAAGGATTAGTGCAGAATCCTTTATTGTTGTCGTTATTATGCAGTTTGTATCAAACGCAAGGATTGATTCTTCCGGCACGTCGCACGCAAGTCTATCAGCAAGCGGTGAATTATATGTTGAAGGATTGGAGTCGGGAGAATGAACGAAAGTTACAGAAAAAGGGTTGGATATTGGCAAAAATTGAGTTATTGGAGTTTTTGGCCTATCGCATCAGTTGTCAAAATAAGGAGGTTTTTCGGTTGGAAGATGTGCGGGAAAGTTTGCGGGAATATCTGGAAGATGGGAAAGCGATCGATTTTCAAAAGGTGACAATTGCCGATTTATTGGAGGAGTTGACGGAGGAGGATGGAATCATTCAAAAGTTATCGAGAGATGGGAATGAATATTTATTTCTCCATCGGACTTTTCAGGAATATTTAACGGCGGCTTATTTGAAAAGTGAAATTGCTAAGAATCAAAAACAAGGTATTGCTTTAGTTAAAGAACATCTTTGGGAATATGATTGGCACGAAACGATTAGTTTAGTAGCGGGTTTACTAGAGGATTCGATCCCGCTTTTACAGTCAATTCTCCGAGAAAAAGATGATATTTTTAAAACACTATTGTTATTAGCAGGATCGTGTATTGTTGAATGTAAAAATGTCTCTCATCCTCTAATCGATAAAATCATTGCTCGAATCGTTCGATTTTGGCACTCTTATCGTAATGCTAAATTTATTCGATCGGTTCTGATTTCTTTGGGAAAAATAGAGCATTTACAAATCATTGAACTTTTAATTACTGCTCTCAATGACTCGGATGGGTCTGTTAGAATGAGTGCAGCCGATGCGTTAGGAAAAATGGGCAATGAGAGAGCAGTAGAGCCTTTAATTGCCGCTCTCAATCACTCGGATGAGTCTGTTAGAAGGAGTGCAGCCTATGCGTTAGGAAATATCGGCAATGAGAGAGCAGTAGAGGCTTTAATTGCCGCTCTCAATCACTCGGATGGGTCTGTTAGAATGAGTGCAGCCGATGCGTTAGAAAAAATGGGCAATGAGAGAGCAGTAGAGGTTTTAATTGCCGCTCTCAATGACTCGGATGAGTCTGTTAGAATGAGTGCAGCCTATGCGTTAGGAAATATCGGCAATGAGAGAGCAGTAGAGGCTTTAATTGCCGCTCTCAATCACTCAGATGAGTCTGTTAGAATGAGTGCAGCCAATGCGTTAGAAAAAATGGGCAATGAGAGAGCAGTAGAGCCTTTAATTGCCGCTCTCAATCACTCGGATGAGCCTGTTAGATGGAGTGCAGTCAATGCGTTAGAAAAAATGGGCAATGAGAGAGCAGTAGAGCTTTTAATTGCCGCTCTCAATGACTCGAATGGGTGGTTTAGAATGAGTGCAGCCGATGCGTTAGGAAATATCGGCAATGAGAGAGCAGTAGAGCCTTTAATTGCAACTCTCAATGACTCGGATTGGTATGTTAGAAAGAGTGCAGCCAAAGCGTTAGGAAATATCGGCAATGAGAGAGCAGTAGAGCCTTTAATTGCCGCTCTCAATGACTCGGATGAGTCTGTTAGAAAGAGTGCAGCCGATGCGTTAGGAAATATCGGCAATGAGAGAGCAGTAGAGGCTTTAATTGCCGCTCTCAATGACTCGGATGAGTCTGTTAGAAAGAGTGCAGCCGAAGCGTTAGGAAATATCAGCAATGAGAGAGCAGTAGAGCCTTTAATTGCCGCTCTCAATGACTCGGATTGGTATGTTAGAAGGAGTGCAGCCAATGCGTTAGGAAATATCGGCAATGAGAGAGCAGTAGAGCCTTTAATTGCCGCTCTCAATCACTCGGATGAGTATGTTAGAATTAGTGCAGCCAATGCGTTAGGAAAAATCGATAATCCAGAGATTTTGGAGAAATTAATCCACAATTGGCAGATTGATATCTATCGACACGATATTTTTCCCCTTGCTCGACGATTGGCTGTGCGCTACAGTCGGAATAACTACCCTTTTATTCCCGTTTATCCGCAGTTCGTTCGTTTTTCTTATTCTCCTCTCCTCACCTTCACCCATCGTCAATTCCAACACCTCAAGCGGTTTTTAAAAACTTGAAAGCCCGATCGCGTCTCCATTTCTGTTTCCCAAACAAGCGATTCCCTACGGGACACTTCGTGAACGCCTCCTTGAAAAAAACCACTAAAATGAATTCAAATGCGATCGCGTTTGCTAAAATAATCTTATATCAAACCCGGTTAATGGGGATAACAAGCGCGCAAGATGCCCGCACTACTACCCTTGGATATTACGGTAGTGGGAGCGTCTCGCTCCCTAGATTTTGAATTATGGTATTTAGATTTTGAATTATGGTATTTAGATTTTGAATTATGGTATTTATGCGGATTTGATATTATTAACATTCTCGAAGATGGTATTGCAATTTTCGTTCTTATGAAGAAACATTCGAGGAATAATCATGAAAAATAAATCCTTTATTGGCTTAAATCAATTTCAAATCGGACTCCCTCCAACGGGATACGGATATTTATTTATAAACTTGCGCTACCTTGAAGGGATAAACCCAGAAGATGCGATCGCCAAAATTAAAGAGATAGGTTATGAACCTCAACTGCGATATATGACAACAGAAGATAGCATAGACTCGTGCCTTTTGTTGAAGAATATAAAAATAAAAAATTCAATCGAAGAAGAACAACTTGGAGAAGAGTTTGAATCTCTCACCATTGCACTCAATCAAGAAAAAACGATCGCCGTTCAATGTATCATTGGCAAACCGACAAAAACGGCTCCATCGAGGGATCGTACTGCTGCTGTTTCAATATAATACCAATTTCAATTTTTCCAATTGCGTAGAATTAATTTGCGGTTTTTAAAAACTTGAAAGCCCGATCGCGTCTCCATCTCGATTTCCCAAGCCAGCGATCGCACCTCCATCCAAAATACTCGTACCAATTGAATAAAACCCGCGATCGAAAAAGCGATCGCGCCTCCAAACAAAAAACTGTCATAATAAAATAAATCAATTAGATTACAAACGCGACATGACCATTCAATCGGTAATCGCAGAACATATTGCAATAACTCCCGGCGTTTGTGGCGGAAAACCACGCATTGCAGGACATCGAATCAAAGTGCAAGATATTGCGATTTGGCACGAATATCTAGGAATGTGTCCCGATGAGATCGCATATCATTACCCCAGTATCACCTTAGCTGATGTCTATGCAGCCTTGGCATACTATCACGACCATCTCGAAGAAATTCGCCAGCAAATCGCAGAAGGAGAAGCATTTGCAGAAGAATTAAAAACTAAAACTCCTTCTCTCCTGCAACAAAAATTGAAAAATTGCAATGCCACAAACGATTCGATTTCATTTAGATGAAAATGTGAATGGCGCGATCGCAGAAGGTCTCAGACGGCGAGGTATTGACGTAACAACCTCGCCAGAACAAGGACTCATGGGAACTTCTGATGCAGAACAATTGCAATTTGCATTATCCCAAAATCGAGTGATTTTTACACAAGATGACGATTTTTTACGACTTCATCATGCAGGAATCAACCACTCCGGTATTATTTATTGCAAGCAGAATAGTCGCTCGATTGGGGGAATTTTGCAATTTTTGGTTTTAATTTGGGAATGCCTCGAACCCGAAGAAATAAGCGATCGTGTGGAATTTATTTGAGGTTTTTAAAAACTTGAAAGTGCGATCGCGCCTCCATCCAAAATACTCGTACCAATTGCATAAAACCGCCAAGCGATCGCCGAGATAGAGATAAGCTCGATAAATAATTTGAGTGCAACAAAATCAACCCGTAAAACCGTTCATTTGAGTCGCTGGTTTAATGATGCGATCGATACGAGTTTCGCCGCATTTTTCTACGCCATACGGTGAGGAAATAACCGATACGATGTTGGCTCAGGGAGTGAGTCAAGTTCTCAGTGCAGTTTTGGACAGGCGATCGCTTTTGCGTTTTGTGCCTTGGGGGGGGGAGCTTTTGTTGCTGTTTGGGTGGGGGAGTTTGGTTGCGGTTTTAATGGAGATTTTGCGGATCTATTGCAAAATTTCTAAGCTGTGTTAGAATTCCTCTTAGAAAGTAAATCACGCTTAAATACCATGAAAGTAAAATCTCTTTTAGTAGCTTTTCTCTCCCTCTTAGCGATCGACGTAGGATTAGCAAATGCAACCTCTATTAAGTTTGTCGAATCCAAATCTATCGAACCTCAAACTCAGTCAGGTACTCTCCTCGCACAAAAGCAATCTACCAATCCAGAAGCCTTGTTTGAACAAGCCAAACAAGAACTTCCCGAAGATTATTACGCACTTTATCGAGTTTTAGAACGGATTGCCCGCGCCAACCAATTAGATAATCTACCTTGGCGGCTTCATGTTGCTCGAGACTATGACGTAAATGCCTTTGCGACAGACGTGAACCTCATTGCTTTCTTTAATGGCTTATTAGATCGGATTGATGGCGATCCCCACGCGATCGCTTGCGTAGTCGGTCATGAAATGGCACACCATACCAAAAATCATATTGCCGTTGGTAGTGCAGAACGAGAACGAATTTTGCAAGAATTCCGTGCAGAAGCGGTTGCAGAAGTGACCGCAGAAGAAGAGGATTTACGAGACGATCTGCAAGGATTAAATACCGGAGAATGGGTGACATCCGGTGCTGGTAGCATTGCCAGCTCTCTCTTTGGCGGGAATGGCGGCTTGATCGGTACGGGAATCAATGCTCTGGGGGGAATTTTTCGAGGTAATCGGGAGCGACGCATCAAAAAAGCGATCGAACGTATTGATACTATTTACGCAGAAAAAGAAGCACAAATTACAGAAGAGTGGCAAACCCTCAACCACAACCAAGAATTTGAAGCAGATGAAATCGGCTATACCTATATGATGCGGGCGGGATTTAATCCTCAAGGCTGTCAAACGGTCATGACGGTGTTGGGTCGTTTGGGTATCACGGAAAGCACGACTCACCCAGCCACACCGGAACGAGTTGAGGCGCTTAATAGTTTTGCAACTAAGTATCCGACTCAGGCTTTAGTGAATGAAGGGAAAGCGAATTTAGCCGCAAGTCCAGCCCCCTTAACTTATGATTTATCCCGCGATCGCGCCACGCTGCGTATCAATTCTCAAGCGGGAAGTGGCAATTTTGAAGATGTTTTTCCCGATTAGCGATCGCGCTTTTTAAAGTTCCCAGAAATTGACATATTCTCACCGCTAAACGCTTTAGCGTTCTGCGGTCAGACCCCGCGTCGCCGAAAGGCGCAAGGGAATGCTGACCAAGAAGAGCGGGAGATTCTTGAACT
>NZ_JACSWA010000523.1 GCF_016888125.1 Spirulina sp. CCY15215 | reverse complement strand
AAGGAAACCAAGAAATCAAAGATTTCTTATCAGGTCAACCTAATATTCTCAAACAGATTCTAGGACAAGCAAAACAACCATTGTCAGATAGTGCAGCAGTAAATTCTACCCGTTGGAAACTGTATGATAAACTGAAAGGAACGGGATTGCCTGTTGAGGTCGGAACGGGAGGATTAACCAAGTTTAATCGCACTCGTCAAAACCTCCTAAAAACTCACTGGCTTGATGCTGCTTGTGTGGGAAAGTCTACTCCAGAGCAATTAA
>NZ_JACSWA010000522.1 GCF_016888125.1 Spirulina sp. CCY15215 | reverse complement strand
TGTATTTTTAGCTAAAAAACCTGAAGTGTTAAAACGCATTCTATCTCAAGCAAAACGCCCTTTAAGGGATGCGTCGGCTGTCAATTCTACTAGATGGTCTTTGTTCAACGCTTTACAAGCTATCGGACTAACAACAACCACAGGGTCAGGAGGTAAAACTAAATTCAACAGAACACGATTAAAACTACCTAAAGAACATTGGATTGATGCAGCGTGTGTAGGCGATGTTAATAATTTAGAATTATTAACAAGCAAGCCATTGCTAATCAAAGCAACAGGTCATGGAA
>NZ_JACSWA010000521.1 GCF_016888125.1 Spirulina sp. CCY15215 | reverse complement strand
ATTTAACTGAAAATTTAACTGAAAATTTAACTGAAAATTTAACTGAAAATTTAACTGAAAATTTAACTGAAAATTTAACTGAAAATTTAACTGAAAACCTTCTAATGGCATTAGTCTTAAAGCGATCGCAGGAAATTAAAGAATTTCCTTAAATTGTTTTGTAATCCTTCATTTTGAGCAAATTTTTGCTTATTCAAAAGCAATCCCGCTTTACTGTTCACTTCTGAAAGAGTTGGATAAATATGAATTCCTGTCAGTGCTTTCACCGGTAATTTATTGGCCATAGCCAGAACAACTTCATGAATTAATTCTCCTGCGGAAGGACCCACCAGATGCGCCCCTAAAATCTCCCCGTTGGCGCGAGTAATAATCTTACCAAAACCTTTAGTTGCATTCTCTGCTTGAGCGCGATCTACCCCAGCAAAAGGCTGTTTTAACACATAAACATCATCCCCATATCGATCGCGCGCCTGTTTCTCTGTTAAACCCACTCGTGCTAGTTCTGGTTCGGTAAATGTTGCCCAAGGAATAACACGATAATTTGCTTTCGTAGAGAATAGTCTTGTAATGGGAGAAAACAGAGCATTAGTAACAGCAACTACTGCTTCATAACCGGCAACGTGAGTGAATTGATAGCCCCCAATAATATCGCCACAAGCAAAAATACGTGGATTTGTCGTCCGTAAATCTGCGCCGACTTTTATCCCTTTTTGATCATATTGAACCCCTGCTGCTTCTAAATCCAAAGTATCTACATTAGGAATGCGTCCCGCAGAAACTAAAATTTCATCGGCAATAATTTTCTCTCCTTCTCCTTCTTTTGGACCCGCCCACAAACATTTTTTGCCGTTAATCATTTCGACTTTCTTGGCTCGAGAATTCTTAATAATGCGAATACCTTCCGACTCTAATTGTTCTTCTACAACTGCTGCTGCTTCTGGGTCTTCCTTGGGCATAATTTTATCGTGACTGGAAATAATTGTTACTTTTGCTCCCAAACGATGGAAAGATTGTCCCAATTCGCAGCCAATGGGACCCGCACCAATAACAATTAAAGAATCTGGGCATTCTTGTAGGGAAAAAACTTGTTCGTTGGTTAAATAACCCGCTTCTTTTAAGCCTTCAACAGGAGGAATTGCGGGGCGAGATCCCGTCGAAACGACAAACGATCGCGCTTTTAATTGTTGTCCGTTAACTTCAAAAGTTTCCCGATCGATAAACTTTCCCGACCCAAAAATGACCTCAACTCCCAACCCGCGAAATCTTTCTGGGGAGTCGTGGGGTTCGATCGCCTTAATCACACTTTGCACATATCCCGTCGCTTCCTCAAAGTTGATTTTCGGGGCATTGGTATAAATGCCAAAACGAGAACTCTGTTTGATTTCATGAGCGACTCGGGCAGCATGAATTAAGGATTTACTAGGAACGCAACCATACCAGAGACAGTCTCCCCCCAGTTTATCTTTTTCTACCAAAGCCACTTTAGCGTTGAGTTGAGCGGCGACACTAGCAACCACTAAACCCCCAGAACCGCCTCCTATGATAACGATATCGTAATTTACTGCCATTTTTTTACCTTCCTTTGCGATTGTAAATTTGCCATCAGGGGTTTGGAGACCAAACCCCTACAAACCCCCAGAACTGTCTCCTAATTATGACGATATCGTACATTTCCCGTGCCGTTGTGACAAAATCGCAACAATTAACGCGATCGCCTTATCTCATTAGAAAACCTGTTATGACAGGAACAGCAAGTAAAACAGGAAAAATAGGTATGAGACATAAATTAGAGCCAACTCCGCTTTGGATCCAATGGATTCTCGCTACGAGTCTATCAATTCCTTTAGGTTGGGGGATTTGGGGATTAGCGTTTCTCATTCCATTTCTAGATTCTCAGTCACCGATCGCCAGATTCATATTTTTTGCAATGATCGTGATGACTTTTTTGCCCTTGGGTGTGAGTCAATGGGCGATATTGCGTCGGCGAATTCGCCATGCAGTTTGGTGGATTCCTGTAACGGCGATCGGGGTAATCTTGGGATTATTTGCAGCCTTCTGGAGTTTATCTTTGTTTCGGCTTAATCCTTCTTCTGGACTGCATTTCTTTATCGGTGCTTTTTTTGGGGGAGGGTTCCTCGGTTTTCTGCAATGGCTTGTCCTTAAATCTGCTGGAAAAAGAGCCTATTGGTGGATTCTGGCCAGTGGTTTCGGGTGGATGGGGAGTGTCAGTTGGTTTGCTTTATATTCGATGAGATTCTTGTTTGGTAGCGCTAACCCGTGGGAAATGACAGGTTGGTTTGTATTAGCTGGAGCGAGTGGGGCAATGGGTGGCATGATTAAAGGGGTTGCTCTCGCTTGGATTTTAGCTGTTCCGCGCAATGGCGATCGCGCTTCTCAAAAAGAATAAAGGCGATCGCGATCGCACCCTCTCCGTATTTTCCGTCATCTCCAAACCCGATCGCATTCCTACGATCGTTACGAGGACTATCACCGCGCATCCAGGAAAAAAGAGGGATGATATAAATGTAGATAAGGAAGTCAAGGCAAAGAATCATGTTTAACCAACTCGCTCTCCTCCCCGGTGCTATCTCTGAAATTTTCGCTACTGCTACCGAAACAGGCATTTTAACTCTTTCCGATCGCTACGGCTTAATGGCTGCAACTTTAAATGAAAACCTTGAAGAAGAAGAAAGACGAGTTGTAAATCGCCTCTTACAGTCCATCAAACGTGGACGCATTCAAATCGCTACAGCCTAAACACGACGCATTCAAATCGCTACAGCCTAAACACAAGTTTTTCAAGTTTGACTTCCTCTCACTCTTTTTTCCCCTGACATGGCAAGATGTCGGGGGATTTTTTTATGAGGCGATCGCGCGATCTCGATCGCTTTTAACCTCTCTGGCGATCGCATTATTTCTGTATTTTCCATCACCTTAAAACCCGATCATATTCTCATGTTTTCCAAGAGTGGTATCACCCTGCGATCGAGAAAAAAGGGAGATAATGTAATTGTTGATAAGGAAAGCCAAAAATAAATCATGTTTAACAAAATTGAACTTCTTCCTGGTGCTATTTTTGAAATACTTGTTTCTGTTGCCGATACTGGTATTTTGACCTTAAGCGATCGCTACGGCTTAATGGCTGCAACCTTTAAAGAAGATTTAAACGAAGAAGAAAGAAGAGTTGTCGATCGCCTTCTTTATGCCGTCAAACGAGGCAAAGTTTTGGTAAGCTCTCAATAAGGCTTGATAGCAATAATCGTGCGATGGCGCGGATCGCTAGGAGTTGTAATACGATGCTCGAAACCAGCTTCTTTTAAAGCAGCTTCCACATCAAAAGTATAGAAATCATCGCTCCAAGGTTCGGTGCTTTTCATCAAGACAAATAAAGCTGGGGGTAAACTTTGAATCACAGGAGATTTGGGGTTATTATCGATAATGCTCAAAATGCCACCCGGTCGCAAAATTCGCAACATTTCTTTAAAAATTGCTTTACTGGCGTAACGGGGTAACTCGTGAATGACAAATTGTAGGCTAATAATATCAAAACTGCGATCGCTCAATCCGGTATTTTCTGCATTAGCATGAATCCAGCGATCGATCTCGCCTTTTTTATCGCAGATCTTGGCTACAGAGAGCATATAAGGAGATAAATCTAAGCCAACTGTACGCAGGGGTTCTTGTTGTCTCTGACTATAGTAACGATGTAAAGTTAGAGTAGATATTCCCACAGAACAACCGACATCGAGAATATCACTAACAATAGGAGGACTATATTCACCGAGAATTTTGTGAAAGTTCCCTCGCATCCGATTTTCGGCTTCTTGCCAAGTTAAGTTTTCTCCTTTCCACACCCGCAAACCCATTGCTTTTGTTGCAGATTCAGCTTCAAAGGCAGCAGCCCAACAGAGATTTCCCTCACTGTAAGCATGAAAGGGAACTTGATAATATTCAGGATAAGTGATGCTTTGATTTGTAATTTTAGAGAGAAGACTTTTTACTGGAGTGCGATCGAGTTTCTGATAAGTTTCGCGCCAAGGAATACCATTTTTTTCGGCAGTTTTGATGAGAACTTGCCGGGCTTGGCCTTTCATAATGTTATAGAGGGGTTTAGTCTGGATCAAGAGATTAACAAATCGAGAGAGAATATCTTCACCCGCCCAATCGGGTTTGAGTTTGTTGGTCATTGGTCAGTTGAGAAGAGATATATCTCTGATTGTCTCATAGATGATCTGACGGGGGCTTTGCCTAGTCAAAAATCTGTGAAGCAGGAAATCTTGAATGCGAGTTCAAGAATCTCCCGCTCTTCTTGGTCAGCATTC
>NZ_JACSWA010000520.1 GCF_016888125.1 Spirulina sp. CCY15215 | reverse complement strand
CATGACCAACTCTCTCATCAAGTCGTTTGATTTCTCCTTTAACTTCAGTAAAACCAACTTCAACTTTTGTTGCTAAAGAATCAATCTTTTTTTCGAGAGTATTTGCTAAAGAATCTATTCTTTTTTCCTGTTTTAAATCTAAGGTGAGGATTAATTGTCTTAATTCCTCAATTTCGGTTTCCGCTTTACTTGCCATTTTTTTATCACCTCAAAAATAATTTGGGATAATTTGTCAGGAGAGGCGATCGCACTTTCTCCTATTTTCCTAAAATAACATATCATTAGGATGGGCGCACTATCCCCGAAACGCGATCGCAAGTGTAGTTGAAAAATCAAAAAATAGAGACAATTATAAAATTGAGTTTAAAATGAAGGTAAGGAAATCTTACTATTTCTGCTCTAATGTAGCCTTTTGTGACAATGCGCTTTTTACCCTACGATACCTTTACCATTCAAACCCAAAAATCTCTTGCAGATGTTATTTCTCGCTTAGAACCTAAAATTGAAGAACCCAGAATTTTTGGAGGTTGGAATTTCGGTCGCGATCGCGCACCTTATGCGGGTAAAATCTCTAATACGGGGTTTGAGATTCATCGCGTTATTCAGTATCGCAACTCGTTTTTACCCAATATTCGTGGGCATTTTGAGTCGTCACTTCAAGGAACAAACGTTCGCGTCACGATGAGTTTACATCCTTTCGTTACTGTTTTTTTACTGTTTTGGTTTTCGATTTGGTATAGTATCTCAATCCCTCTTTTTCTCTCCGATGTATTGTCTGGAGATATCTCTTTTGAAGCGGAGTTATTTTTAGGGATGCCGATGGTTCTCTTGTTTGTATTCTGGTGTGCATTTTGGTCTGAAGCCGATCGCAATCGTCGAGAATTAACCGCAATTATTTTAGAACAATCTCTTGAGAAAAACTCCTTAAGGAGTTTCTCTCCTAAACTACTTTGGATTGTGGCGATCGCGGTTATTATTCTCTGGAATATTTTTATTTTAAATGGGTTCTTTTCTTCATCTTTTCAACAAGGATTACAGTCTCCTGCGTTAATTTATTGTAGCCAAGGAAAAACTCAATCTCCCTACTGCAATTTTTCCCTTTTGCATAGTTTAGATGGACATCCGACGACTTCTGCGATCGCCATCAGTCCAGATGGTAAAACCCTCGTGAGTGGAGGAAGAGATAAAGCAATTAAAGTCTGGGATATAGAAACAGGAGAGTTAAAAAGAACCCTGCAAAGCGACTCGGGAGAAATTGAATCTCTGGCGATCGCAGCAGATGGAAAAACTGTGGTTAGTGGTAGCGGCGATCGCATGGTGCGTATCTGGGATATTAGCTCAAATCAAGCCCCAAAAATGCTCAAAGGTCATAATAATTATGATGTCAATCAAATCGCTATTTCAGCCGATGGTAAGGCGATCGTGAGTGGGAGTTATAATGAGATAAAAGTCTGGAATTTGGCCACTGGTGAACCAAAAGTAACATTTCCCGAACAGGTTTCAACTGAGATTAATATTGGTCCTTTTACCCTCGGAAATATTGTACCCTATTTTCATCTCTACAGTATCAGTCCAGACGGCAAAACAGCCATCATTGAGTTAGACAATAAATTTGTTGCTTGGGATTTGGAGACGAATCAACAAACTATTTTACCTAAAAATTGGCTTGATAATATTAGCAATGCTCTCATAAGTTTAGATGGAAAATCTGTTATTATTACCTCGTATCGACAGCCAAAAACATTTCTAAAAATCTGGGATTTAGCAACAGGAAATCTCAAGGCAAAAAAGATTATTTCTAAATCTTCCCGATACTACAGTCTAAATATTGCTCTCAGCGGCGATCGCGCGATCGTCAGTACAAAGGAAGGATTGAAAGTATTTAATCTTCAAACTGCGGAATTAGAAGCAATATTAGACAATCTCGAAGACAATCTCGAATCAATGCGTTATCTTCTTATCAGTCCAGATGGCAAACTTCTTGTCGGTATTACTGGTGATGCAGTTACAAAAGATGTCAAAATAAAAATCTTTAGGAATAAATAGGTAGTAGGTGATTTTGTTACGTTAACATCCTCCACTTTTCTTTGTCAACCCCTTAGATTCATTTTTAATATTTTGCCAATTAGGATGTCGATCTTGGAGTTGTTGACCGATTATTTTTATTGTCCCATTGCGATCTAGATAATCATAGAGTTTTTCCCCAAGATTTGCTTCTAATTTGAATGGATACGACCCCATTTTAGAAGTTATTTTTTTAATTAAGAATTCTCTTTTAATCCCATTGTTCTCTAAAAATGGTAATATATCAATCAGATTTTTAGTATTATCTTGTGGCTGGAAACTTTTATCTGGATCTGCTTTCAATGTATATCTCCTACGTCTTTTAAAAGGATGCTGAGAATGGGGAGGATTTACCCATTTATAATGATGTTCGTAAGTTTGATTATTATCAACTATCGGATCTTCTCTTTCAATTCTGTTTCGTTCTTTCCAGTAATTTTTTTCAGCAATTACAAAAACACAATCACAAAAGAGTTTGTTGAATTCAGGAAAAATATCACCAGAAATCCAAAAATTGATTTGACCTTCTTCATTTGTTAATTGTGTGATATGACAATAAGTATGAAGAAAACTTTTATTCCAAAGATAAGGATCTTCATTCCCCCCAAAACTATCATGATAGACAGTTAAATTGTCAATATTAGTGACTGGTCTTTTGGGATGATAGATAAGATAGCTTCTTTTCATTTTCTCTCTTTCTCCAAAATTTGATAGCATTCTGCAACAGTCGTTCGTATTTTCATGGCTTTAACTAATGCTTCATAAGCGGTTTGATGCTTCTCAATTAAAGTTTTAGCCTGCAACTCTCCCCATTGTTGCTTATTGCGAGATTCTCTTGTAGGATAACCCAAAATTGCGAGAGTATCGGTAACTTTTTGGCGATCGCTGCCTCCGCCCTCTACTGTCTTATAAGTGAGAGATTCCGCCGCAATTCCAGCCATCCAAACCGTACAAAAGCGATCGCAGAACAATTGGCGATCGCCAGCTTTTTTTCCTTGCAATAATTCTTCGGTATCAAAACGAACTCCACCTACTCCTTGTTGTCCATTTTTCAAGCTCTCCCATGCGGTAAGATCGTAGCCTGTAACGGGAATGCCGAGATAATATGCTGCGAGAAAATGTCCTGCTTCATGACGCAAGACGCGATCGCGGTGTTCGGAGGAAAAACGCGATACGGTATCGAGGAGTAAGGTTAAGCCTTTTCCTTCCCAACCGAAGCGATCGGCTGTGAGAAAAGCAAGAATTGAGAAGGTTGCGATCGCGGGGACACTCTCAGGAATATGTACTAGCGGACCCAGTAAGATAGAAAGAGTCATCAGGAAAATGGCGATCGCGATTAAATTTAGAGCAGTTTGCTGCATAAAAAATAGAGTTTATCGGTATTAAAAATGCACTTTGCTTGATGTAATCCTAATGATAAACGAAGAAAGACAGATAAACAAACTGGATAAACCGAGTCAAGAATTCAGTTACTTATCGGGACAATGGTTCACGATATCATCTTTGCTAGTGCCAGGGGGATTGTGGTTATTATTGTTGCTAGTTTTCCCAACTCTGATTATTTTTGAACTCAGTTTAGTTCCTAATATTCATCCCGGTGAAATTGTTAATCCAAGCGGCTTAGATAACTATTTTCGTATCTTTCGTCCTGTTTATTTGCGAGTTTTGTCGCGATCGCTATTCTTAGCAGGAGGAACTGCATTAATTTGTCTCATTTTGGGATTTCCTGTTGCTTATTGGTTGGGACAATTTGCCCCTAAACGTTGGCGCAATCTCTTGCTTTTAACTTTTATCTTACCCCTTTGGACTTCTTCTTTATTGCGAACTTATGCTTGGATTTCAATTTTACGTCCCACTGGTCTTTTGAATACAATTTTAACTGCTTGCGGATTACCTTCTTGGAATATTTTCAATAGTGCGATCGCCGTTTTTATCGGCATGACTTACAATTATTTGCCTTATATGGTCTTAATTCTTTATGCGTCAGTGGAGAAATTAGATCGAAATGTTCTCGAAGCATCAGCCGATCTCGGTGCAACTCCGAGGGATACCTTTTGGCAAATTACGATCCCGCAAACGCGATCGGGAATTATTGCCGGATTTCTCTTAGTTTGTATGAGTGGATTAGGGGATTTTGTCGATCCAGAACTGTTAGGTGGTGCATCAAGTATGACAATTTCTCGCCTCATTTACAATCAATTTTTAGGTGCAACTCAAAATTGGGGTTTTGGTTCAGCATTGAGTACGATTTTAATTTTAATGACCAGTATTGCGATCGCCTTATTAATCAAATATGGCGATCGGCGATCGACAGACAATCATTAAGATTTAGCAATTTTTAGGAATTTTTATTCCAGATTAAATTATCTTTTTGATCTATTTTTTTTAATGACCATATTTGAGAGTCCGACAATTCCAAAATCCACTCATGATACTGTTGTAAACTCGGGCGATGTCCAACACTAATAAAGGTTGTTTGAGATGCTAATAAGTGCTGATACAGTTGCTTTTCATTCTCCAAATCTAGCGCACTTGTCGCTTCATCTAAAATCGCATAATTGGGTTTATTGAAGAGAATACGAGCAAATGCAATTCGTTGTTGTTCTCCTAAAGAAAGACGATCCGACCAATTTTCTAAGGCTTCAAAACCGCCATATTGCTTGTCTAAATCTGGTAAATTAACTTGCTCTAAAATCTCTTGCAATGCTTTAGTCTCAATCTCGCGATCGCCATAAGGATAGAGTAATTGTTCTCGCAATGTTCCCATAATCATATAAGGCCGTTGAGGCAAAAAGAGGATATCATCTAATTGAGGTCGAGTAATCCGTCCGGTTCCTGCATCCCATAACCCTGCGATCGCCCGCAAAAGAGAACTTTTCCCGCATCCACTCGGACCGACAATTAATAACCCTTGTCCCGGTTGTAGTGCAACAGAAAGATCGCGAAAAAGAGTGCGCTGATAGTTGGGAGTTTGCAAAGTTAAGCGATCAATGCTTAGAGAAGAATCTTCCACTGTATCAACGGTTGTCATGGTTTTAGGAAGATTATCTCGCACTCTTCTTGGCTTGTCTAAATAACCTTTAAAAGTGTAAAGGCGATCGACTCCAGCCGCAAATTCTGTTAAATTGTCAAAATATGTAATCATTTCGTTCAAGGAGAAAAATATCTTGAAAAATGCACCAGTAGCTTCCGATAATTTGCCAATTTCTAATTCGCCGGATAAAATACTAGGGGCGATCGCAATCGAAGGTATAATATAAGGAAGGAAAAGATAAGTCTTGGACAATAAACCAAAACCTAAATCTCTCCAAAAAATAAGTTTATTGTAGTTCTTGAAAACATCAATAAACATAGTTCGAGTATAATTTGACTCTTGTGCTTCCCCTTGGTAAAATGCGATAGATTCAGCATTTTCTCTGACTCGAACTAAAGAAAAACGAAAGTTTGCTTCTTTTTTAAGTTGTTCAAAGTTCAAGCGAACGAGAATCTTACCAAATAAACCGACAGTGATAAGATTGCCAATTAATGAATAAATTGCTAACAGGATAACGAGTAACTTAGAAATTTTCCATAAAGCAATGCCAAAAAAAACAACCTCCAGTATAGCAGTTAGGAAAATAAGTAAAAATCGTAGAGATTCACGGGTAAATGCACGAATATCTTCAGAAATTCGCTGATCGGGGTTATCTATTTCATGTTGATTGAGAATATCATAAAAAGAACGATGGTGAAAATACTTTTGGATGTAGCGATCCGTCAACCATTTACGCCACAATAGTCCTAGCTTTTCCCGTAGATAGTAGTATCCTGCAATAATAGGAACATAAATAACTAATATTACAAAGAAAATTTTAATGGTTTCCCAAAATCTGATTTCATCTTTTGATGCTAGAGATGAAGTGATATTTCCAATTTCTGTATTTAAACGAACCCCTAATTGAGTATAAGTAACCAGTAGAAAGATCAAGAAGGCTAATAAACTAAAGGCTTTCCATTTTTCTTGTCCCAACCAATAGGGTTTGGCGATCACCCAAAATCGTTGGAAAATTTTTAGATTAAATCGTTCCATTTTATCCTCTGTTCGATCTGTATCATCTAGATTACTATAATAGGTAATGTCCACAACTTGCGATCTAAATCTCAAAGGTTAAAATTGAATGAGAATGTCAATCAATTGGGAGGTGTGCGGAACTTGGGAGTAGAATAGAGACAATGTGAGAGAATATTGTCCGGAAACTCTAGCAAAATGCAAGTAGCTTGTAAGTAATTTACCTATTCTAAAATCCGAGAGCAATTAGGATAAAATATGATACCTTCTAAATTTGTTTTTGCTTGTCATTCTTTGTTTAAAGCGCGATTATCTCGTTCTATTAGCTACTGGGTTTTTCTCGCTATTCTTACAATTGAAGTTGTGATTTTAATTCCCTCTTATCATCGAGAAGAACAAGATTTATTACAACAATTAGAAAATTTAGCAAAAGCCAAAATCAACTTAATTATTATCCTCACGCAAAAAGAAATGAAATCAGATTTATGGGAACAAGAAATTACATCTCTTGTTGATGAATCTGAACTTATTTCAGGATTAACAATGTACGATGGCAATGGAAAAAATAAACAAGAATTTGGTAATCCTCCTCAGTTAACGTATTCCGATTTTAAAGAAGAAAAGAGAAGAACTCAACGCAGTCCCGATGGTTTGTACTATGATGCTGCTTTGTCGCCAGAATATTTAGGAATCGATCGCGTATTAATCATTCGTCATAATGCTGGAGATATACAGAGTCAATTATATCAATATATTTTTCGTATTTCTATTCTCGTGATTATTATTGGTGTATTTGTTACGATTGTAACTATAATCGCTGTGGGTTATATTGTCATTATTCCCATTTTACGCTTGCGAGACGATCTTCGTCTTGCTGGAGACGCATTAAGTCACGATCGCACCAACATAGAGTTACAATCTTTTCAAAGCGATCGCCAAGATGAACTCGGAGAGGTGATGAACGCATTTAAGGAAATGTTTTTGCGAGTTGGATCGGAAATTGTTGAGCGAAAAAAAGCCGATGAAATGAGCCGTCACGAACAAGAAAAATCAGAACAATTGCTTTTAAATATTCTCCCAAAATCAATTGCAAAATCCCTCAAGGAAGGGAAAAAGAATATTGCCCAAAAATATGATAATGTCACAATTTTATTTGCTGATATTGTTGGGTTTACTCAATTATCTTCGGAAATGTCTCCAGAAGAATTGGTCAGTTTACTGAATGAAATTTTCTCGATTTTCGATCGCCTGACAGATCGCTACGATCTAGAAAAAATCAAAACTATTGGCGATAACTATATGGTTGTTGGAGGTTTACCTATTCCCAAAGCAGATAATGCTGCTCTTGTTGCCAACATGGCACTAGATATGATAGAAGAATTGAAGGCGATCGAACAAAAACATCAGCAAAATTTAAGGATTCGGATCGGCATGAATACAGGCTCTGTTGTTGCGGGAGTTATTGGTACGAAAAAATTTATTTACGATCTTTGGGGAGATGCTGTAAATATAGCCAGTCGGATGGAATCCCACGGAATTCCAGGGCAAATTCAAGTCACTCAATCAACTTATAATTGTTTACAAGATCGCTATCTTTTTCAAGAACGCGGTGCGATCGAGATCAAAGGAAAAGGAAATATGTTGGCTTATTTATTAGTTAACAAAAAAGAGGCAAACTATTATGAGTAACTTAGAAATCAAAATTGTTTCTTATTCAGAAGAACGGCAAATATTAGCATCCATTCGCAAGCAAGTTTTTCAAGAGGAACAAAATGTTCCTTTTGAACTTGAATTTGATGGACAAGATGAAACCGCAGAACATTTTTTGGCATATTGGCAAGGAAAAGCGATTGGAACGGTAAGGTTGAGATTTTTAGAGCCACAAACTGCTAAAATTGAGCGGCTGGCTGTTTTAAAAGAAGCAAGAGGCAAAAACATTGGTAAGCAATTGATGCAGGCTGTATTAGAACGTGCCGTGCAAAAACAGGCAAAACAAGCGATAATCAACGCACAATTGTACATTAAAGGACTATATCTCAAACTCGGTTTTGAACCTGTAGGGGAACAATTTACCGAAGCAGGTATTCCTCATCTAAAAATGATTAAGAAATTCTAAGTAGACTTGACAAATATCAGTTTTTATGTTGAAAAAGCAAGATTCTTTGACCCATTCTCGCGCCCTTAAAATTGTCGGTATTATTTGGTTAATTTCTGCATGGTGCGATCGCCTTTGGATCGCCTTAGATCGTAAAGTTCCTGCATGGGATCAAAGCAATCATTTAACAGGTTCTCTCAACTATCTTTATGCTTTCCAAAATGTTCGTTTTTGGGATGGAGAATGGTGGAATTATTTCTGGACGCTAACCCATAAATATCCCCCTTTAACCTATATTTTAACAGTTCCTTTTCAACAGATTTTTGGCAAAGGTGCAGACCAAGCATTATTGGTTAATTTATTTTATAATGGTATTATTCTCCTCTCTGTTTATTATTTAGGCAAACATTTATTTAATTCATTAACGGGAATTTATGCCGCCGCTTTTTGTGTTGTTATACCAGAACTTTATCGCTGGCGCTTGCAATATCTTCTCGATATTCCGGTTACGGCTTTTACAGTTGCTTGTTTTTGCTGTTTAACCCTTTGGAGTCAACAAAAATCCCGCCAAAAGAGTTGGTTATGGACGCTTATTTTAGGACTTTGTTTAGGTCTAGGACTGATGACTAAACAAAATGTTCTCTTTTTTCTCTTTTTTCCTGTCTTATATTTGGTAGTGCGTTATTTATGGCAAAGAAAATGGGAGAAAGTTGCTCAATTAATAAGTAGTTTTTTCATCTCTATACTACTTTGGGGAACTTGGTATCGAACGAATTTTATCTATCTATTTAGCACCTCTCAAAATGCTAATGCTATCCCAGCATTGAGTGAAGGAGATCCGGCACTTAATACCTTAAAAGCATGGCTGTATTATTGGGATTTGATGCCGCGATCGCTATCTTGGATTCTGATTATTTTTCCACTTGTTGGCTTACTCTTATATCTTTGCAAAAAACTCTTAAAAGGCTCTTCTCTGAAGAATTATCGATTACCGATCGCCTCTATTGCATGGTTAGCACTTTATTTTTTCGGGTCTTATTTAATTTGTTCGGCAATTTATAATAAAGACCCTCGCTTTATCATGCCTGCTTTACCAATCGTTGCTGTTTTTTTAGGTTATTGCTTAACTTTATGGCAAGGAAAATGGCAATTTATGCGTCAAGTTACCATTGGGTTAGCCTTTATTTTAATGTTAGTAAAAATATTTCCTATTCCAGGAATGACTCCCATTGCTAACTTATTAAGTCCCAGTCCTCCCTTGCAAACTTATTTAGGCGATCGCTATCCAAATTCGCAAATTATTGCCGAAATTACCAAAGTAGAACCCTATCTCAAAGCAACAGTAGGAACGATTACCAGTACCGAAAGTATCAATCATAATACCATGAATTATTTCGGTGCTTTGGCTGATTTTCAAGTCTATAGTCGAGAAACCGGATCGAGAGAAGAACAACTTGCACAAGATGCGCGATCGCTTAATTGGTTTGTGACCCAAACCGGAGATAATGGTTTAACGAAAGAGACTCAACTTGCTTTAGCAAAAAGTTTACCGGAAAACCCAGATTTTAAACTGCAAAAACAATGGAAACTCCCCAACAGTGAAACCCTATCCCTTTATCATCGTAAAAATCCTCCCGTTACGATAGAAGCGATCGCCTCTTCCAGCCAAAAAGTGCAACTCGATCGCATCTTACTCCCTGCTGAAACTCCCCCAGGAATTCCCGTTCCCGTCACCTATGAATGGTCAGGATCTTGGCAGAATCTCCAAAATGGTTTGCTACTCTTAAAATGGCAACCTGTAACAGGAGAAAATAATTCCTTTTGGCTGCACGATCGCGGTATTGGTATGGGGCAATTATACCCTCAACCCAAAGACAAACAATTCGATTCTTTTCGCGTCATCGAACGCACAGCCATGCTTCCCCCCGAGTCAATTATTCCCCAAAATTATACCCTTGAAGCTATTTATTTAAACCCAAAAACAAGAGAAACTTATCCCATTTCCGTCCCTCCCATCACCCTAACCATTAATCCTAATGCAACCCCTTCTCCCGCACCCGAATTAGATTTTGTGACTCAATTGCGAACTTTAGCCTTAGAATTACCGAAAGGAATTGAAGGATTAGAGCCAATTTTCGAGCAAATAGGGCGTTTCAATCAATACGATCCCCAGCAAGATTATTTAGTCCAAGTAGAGAAAACATTAGAATATCGTTTACAGGAAAAAATAGAAACAAATACCTGTTCCTCCCTCTCGAATTGTCCTTTTCCCACACCATTAAATTTAACCTATGGATTAGCTTTAGCACGGGCATTACAAGAAGATGCTTCCGGAACTTTAGAAGCAATGCAAATGGCTTCCCGTCTTGATGCTGATAACCCATTTGTTCATGCTTATCTCGCCTTTATTCATCTCTACCAATGGCATCCAAAAGCGGCTGAGACAGCCTTAAAACCTGCCCTCGAACTGCGACCCGATATCCCCGAATTTCAGGGCTTATATGGCATTGCAGCCCTCTTACAAGGCAGAGCGATCGAGGCTTGGAAGGTGCTAAAACCCTTGCTCTAAAAAGGAACGATCGCCGTGAAAGTTGTCCCCTCACCCACCTTACTCTCTACCGAAATTGTCCCTGAATGTAAATCTACTGCTCTTTTAACGATCGCCAACCCCAAACCCGTCCCTTGAATATTATTGGCATTTTTGGCACGGTGAAATGCCTCAAATAAATGCTGCATATCTTCTGGAGGAATACCAATACCGCGATCGCGAATTTTAAAAATAGCTTGGCGATCGCAAATTTGCAAATCTAACTCAATTTCGCGATGAAGGGGAGAATATTTCAAAGCATTAGCTAACAAATTACTTAAAATATGATGCAGTAAATGCTCGTCAATGGAGACTTTTTGATGTGGTTTTCCTTGATAAGTAAACAGAAAATCGTGCCGATCGCCATCAGATAAACGTAACTCTGCTAAAAGTTCCTCGCAAAATAATTCCAGATCGATAAATGCTGGATTAAACTCTATTTTTCCAGCATCAGCTTTCCCTAAAATAAGAATATCTTCTAATAATCTCAGAATGCGATCGCAGCCTCTTAACAATCGATCTAACTGTTGCTGTTTCTGTTCTTGAGAGAGTCTATCATCATAATACTTGAGTAGTTTAGCAGCAGCCATAATCACCGTTAAAGGTGTGCGAAACTCGTGAGAAGCAATAGTAATAAAATCCGATTTTAATTGACTCAGTTCTTTTTCTTTATTTAACGCTTTGAAAACCTCTTGTTCCGACTGTTTGCGCTGAGTAATATCGCTTTCGATCGCAATAAAATTGGTCAATTCACCGCGATCGTCAAAAATAGGATTAATACTTAAAGCCAACCAATAAAGTTTTCCATCTTTGCGATAATTCAGAATTTCTCCTTGAAACGGAACTCGATCTTGTATGGCTTGTCGCATTTTTTCTACAGTTTCTCGATCGGTTAAAGCACCTTGAAGAAAATTACCTGGCTTTCTGCCTCGTACTTCTGCTAAAGTATATTGAGTTGTTTTGATAAAACTTTCATTAATCCATTCGATCGCACCGTAGCGATCGCTAATCACGACAAGATTATCAGTTTTACTTGCTACCAAAGACAATTTAGCTAATTCTGCATCAGCCTGCTTGCGATCGCTAATATTCCGCGCTACCCAAATGACAGAATGCTCAGATACAGGAGAAATAGAGGCCACAAACCATGCTATATTACCATTATCCAATAAAGTATATTCAAACTCAATGGTATTCTGTTCTTTTAAGGCCAGTTTCACTTGACCCACAAACCATTCCGAATAAGCACTATCATAAAATAGTTCGAGGGTTTGATTGAGGAAATCAGCGATCGCATCATTGCTTAAATTGGGATTAGGAAGTTCGATCTTGAGATTATCGGTTTCAAGATCAATAACCAAAACAATATCGCTCATTGCACCTAAAAGTGCGTTGGTTTGAGTATAGCTAGTGTGTAATTTTTGTTGCAGCAATTGTTGTAGTTCAATTTCAGCATCCAGTCTGTTAATGAAAGTCTCTTCAACTTCTTGATTAATATTAAGAATTTGTTGAAGATGCTTGACAAGTAAAACACCGATAATTTTATCTTGCTCATCAGCAATGAGAAGATGAGTCAATGGGGAACTCTCAACAAATTTACTGAGTTTAATGGGATTACTCAATTCAGATTCCGGACAAATTGTAAATTCGTGAATGGCGATCGCCTCTACCGAATAATTCTCCCAATCTTGTACAGTAGCGATATGTTGTAACAATTTAGCTTGCGTTAATAGTCCAACAATATCTCTGCGATCGTGAGAATGTCCCACCAAAATACATTCCCTATCTGCTGCATTTAAAGCCGTAAGTGCTTCTCTTGTCAAACTATTTGGCAAGAGGATCGAAGGATTGTAATCAATGACCCGATGAAGCATTTCAATTAGCAATTAGCAATTATTAATGAGGTACAGAGAAGAGAAATTAATTCTCATTTTTTGTCTATTATCTAACAGAAAAGACTTGATTAAAACGGCGAGTAATCGGTTCGATTAAAAAAGTCAAAATAGATTTTTGTCGCGTGACAATTTCCACCGTTGCTGCCATCCCAGGAGTAAATACTACCTCTTGTCCTCGCACCATTTTGGAATATTGAAATAGATTTATCCGTGTAGGAAATACTAATCCTAACTGTTCGTCAGTAATGGCATTCGGACTTATATTAACTACTTTGCCGTCAAATGTGCCAAATTCCTGAAAAGGAAACGTCGCCATCTTAACTTTAACTTTCATACCAAGAGCAATAAAACCAACAGGCTAATGGTTGCAGCCAACAAATGACTATAGAGTGGGGGCAACTCCTGTAACGCTTTGCCTGATTCAAAAGAAAGATAATCTTCAGGATGGGCAAATTGTTCTTTTGTTTGACGGGCTTGGGGAGGAGACGCGGAAAAAGGTGATTTCATCAGACTTCTGCTTTAGGCTAAAGCTGCGCGACCTACTCGCAACAACTGGAAAAGATTTTCCTTCCTTCAGTGTAAACAAACTGGTGAGATGTTTTGTCAACTTTTATCAACTTTTATCAACGTTGCGATCGCGTTGCCTCATTTTTGACAAAAATATATCAATTTTTCTATATTTACACCCTCAAATTTTATCGGCATACTGTAAATAAGTTCGCGGTTGCCATCAAGCATTGTTCCCCTCAATCGCGAGTCTAGTTATCAGAAATTCTATAAGTTTCGATTATTAAAATTGCAAAGTTTGGGAGCTAAACGTCGGAAGGTGGTGTTAAAACTACTTTCCGACTTTTCTTGGCGATCGCCAAACTCGTTTAAGCTATTATAATGAGAATATTGCCTTTAAGTATCGGGTTTGTTAGATTATGCGGAAGAGATATCGGACAAACGGGAATCAAGCCCCTAATGTAAAGATGAGGTTTGCGCGATCGCTGCCAGTGTATGGGATTTATTCTTTACTCGCATGGCAGTTTTTCACGCTTTTTTTACCCGATCGAGTCTTAGCACAGTCAGAGGAGAATCGCCAACGCTTTCTCCCAGCAACATCCTCTTCTCCTAACGATTTTACAGAATCATCTCTTCCTATTTTTAGAGAATCCGATCCTAGAGCGAGAGAGCTTCTTTTCTCCGATCGCCAGGAGGACTTTTCACCTCTTCCAGAAACCCCCACAGATGCTTGGGAAAATATTCTCCCTGTTTTCCAATTGCAAGACGTACAACCCACAGATTGGGCTTACGAAGCATTGCGATCGCTGGTAGAAAGATATAATTGTTTGCAAACCTCGGATGATATCTTTCGCGGGCAGCAAACCCTCAGTCGCAACGAATTTGCTGTAGGTTTAAATGATTGTTTGGCTAATCTACAAAATTTGCTTGCGGTTGATAGAGAAACCGTTCAAAAATTAAGAGAAAACTTTCAGCCTGAATTGACTGAACTTGCTACAACTTCCAGCCAAGTTGATAGTTTAGAAGCCAGAATTACCGAACTACAAGCCAATCAATTTTCAACAACCGTAAAATTTGGCGGTCAAACTGTTCTTAATTTGGCAACCTCTGGGGGAGGAAATCCACCGGGTTTGGGAAACACAGAAACAGTTTTTGCCCATCAAACTCAACTCGCCTTTTTAACTTCTTTTACTGGACGCGATCGCTTTACTTTTGCCTTCAGTACTGGGAATTTTGATAACCTTGGCTTTGCTAATTTTCAAGTTCTCAATACTTACATGGCCTTGCTCAATTCCCAATCGGGTTTAAGTAACGATCTCGTTCTCAATTCTCTTGAATATCGCACGGCTGCTTTTAATAATCGCGTCGTTTTCACAGTTAAACCCCTAGGCTTTAGTCTTACTGATGTTCTCACCGCTAACACGCCCTATCTTGAATCCGGACATGGCGCAGTTTCTCGCTTTGCCTCTGGGAGTCCTTTCTTACAAATTGGTGCTTTAAATTCAGGCTTTGGCTTTGATTGGTTAGTGAGCGATCGCACTCGCTTGCAAATGGCTTATGGCGTTCGGAATAGTTCCGGGAGAGGCTTATTTGATGCCAATCATCGCACATTAGGGATACAAGTTCTGAACAAACCTTCCGAAAATATAATTACGGGGGTAGCTTATCTGAATGGTTACGCTAGTGATGGGCGCTTAGATACATTAACAGGAAGTTTTAACGCCGATACCTCGGGCTTTTTTCTCGAACCCGCCGATATTCATGCGCTAAATTTTACCATGCAAATTCGCCTTCATCCTAACGTTGTTTTAGGAGCATGGGGGGGATTTGCTTTGACGCGATCGCGCGAATCTCAGGCGATCGCCCTCAGTGCAACAGGCTCTCTTTCCCTCGGCATTGCCGATCCTTTTGGACGAGAAGGAGACTTTTTCGCACTCATGTTAGGAATCCCCCCTAAACTGATTGCTGGAGCCGCGATCGAGCGAATTGATGCCGATACATCTCTTCATTTTGAAACCTTTTACCGCTTTCGTATTAACGATAATCTCTCGATTTTACCGGGATTTTTTCTCGTCACCGATCCCGGCCACATTCGCGATAATAGTACAATTTTTGTAGGCTCGGTGCGTACTGTTTTCCGTTTTTGATCGGGTACAATTAAGCAATAATAACTAACTGATAACAAAATGATGTACATTAAGAAATTCTTAGTTATCTTTGCGATCGCATTTTCATTCACGATCGCCCTACCCCAGATTCCCGTACAAGGGCAACAAATTACCAGTGCAACAATTATTGAAATTCTTGACAGCGATCGCGTTTTTATTCAAGGACAAAAAGCGCGATTAAATAACATTGCGCGATCGGGACAACAAGTTAGAACAGAACAAGCCAGGGCAGGACTCAAGTTCAATAATAATGCCTCCATTCGCATCGGTCGCAATTCCTCTTTTGTTGTCGGCAGTCGTTGTGTAGAAGTGCGTCAGGGAAGAGTTGTTATTTCCGGTGCAGCCCGAGGTTGTGTGGGATCGATTGTTGCAGCGACTCGCGGTACAACCTATGCGATCGAAGTGAATGAGAAGCGAGAAGGAACAATTAGCGTACTTGAAGGAGAAGTTGAAGTCGCCGATCTAGACGATCCTAGCGTAGCCTCGCTTCGCATCAAAGCCAAACAGCGCGTTTCCATTAGCGTTGCGGGGGAAATAGGCGCGATCGAACAGTTCAACCAAGCAGAATTTGAAAATCTCTTGCAAGGACAGCTTTTTAATGGTTTTAATGTGGCTTTACCAACCGCCAGCGATCTGATCAATGCCGGGGCGATCGCCTCAGCAGCCTCCCGCAGCCCCAACAATTCAGGCTTTTCGCAATCCTTCTTATCGAGTGCCATGAGTGGAGCCAGCGATCCTATGGCTGCTTCATCGGGTTCCAGCAGTCTTTCTGCCAGTTTCTCGTCAGCCGCCACGATCGCCACAGAAATCCCCGACCCTAATGCAAATTCTACCACTATTAATGCCACCGTCACCCTCTTGAGCTACGATGCAGCTATCTCTCCAGGTATTAGTGGGGATAGCGGCACCTTTACCGATGAAAACGGCACAACCTTCTCAGTAAGTGTACAACGGGGAGACTTTCCGGCGATCGTGACCCTCCCTTCCGATTATGTTATTGATGGCAATGTCCTCAGTACCGATTCTAGTGGCAATGTTTTAATTAATGGCGTGACGGCCAAATCGACTTCTGTGGGATTGAGCGGGAATAATGCAGTGGTTACAGTAGTTGGACAAGACGGACAAGTGTTGCGCTTGCAAGTTTTTAATGTGGACGCAAAAGAACCCACAGCAGGACAATCCTTTTCTGGGCAAATTATTTTCGGACCTGCCCCCGATCGCTAAGATATAGTCGATTTAATGAAAGAATCTAAATTGAGTGGCGATCGCCCTTTCCTTCACCCCCCAAACCTCCTATAATCAAAAATTGCAAACACCTGTTACACAAAATAGCGAGGAGAGCGAGTGTTTCACCTCAGTGGTTACGAATACTTCCTAGGATTTCTGATTTTAGCCAGTTCAGTGCCTGTTTTAGCACTAACGGCATCCTTCCTCTTGCGACCGCGAACGGGAGGTGCAGAACGACGCACCACCTACGAATCTGGCATGGAACCCATGGGGGGCGCATGGATTCAATTTAATATTCGCTACTATATGTTTGCTTTGGTTTTCGTCGTTTTTGACGTGGAAACCGTCTTTCTCTACCCCTGGGCGGTTGCTTTCAGTCAATTGGGACTACTAGCCTTTGTAGAAGCCCTTATTTTTATTGCCATTCTCGTAGTGGCTCTCGTGTACGCTTGGAGAAAAGGAGCATTGGAATGGTCGTGAATAACCCTCAATCTCAAGCTGCGATCGCGCAGCAACAAACCGAAATGATTCTCAATCCTGTCAACCGCACTGGAGTGACCCAAGAATTATCGGAAAACATCATTTTAACCACCGTGGACGATCTCCACAACTGGGCCAGATTGTCCAGTTTGTGGCCGATGCTTTACGGTACGGCTTGCTGTTTCATCGAATTTGCAGCCATGCTCGGCTCTCGCTTCGATTTTGACCGTTTTGGGCTAGTGCCTCGGGCCAGCCCCCGTCAAGCGGATTTAATCATCACCGCAGGGACGATTACGATGAAAATGGCTCCCGCTTTAGTGCGTCTTTACGAACAAATGCCCGATCCCAAATATGTGATTGCGATGGGAGCCTGTACGATTACTGGGGGAATGTTCAGTATGGACTCTCCCAGCGCCGTGCGAGGGGTGGATAAACTCATTCCCGTTGATGTCTATATTCCCGGTTGTCCTCCCCGTCCCGAGGCGATTATGGATGCGATCGTCAAGTTACGCAAGAAGGTGGCAAATGAGTCTATCCAAGAACGCGAACAAATACTACAACAAACCCATCGTTATTACAGCACGACCCACGGAATGAAGTCGGTAGAGCCAATTTTAACCGGGGAATATTTAGCGTCAGCGACTCGCAAAGCCCCCCCAAAAGAGTTAGCTGCGGCGATGGGAATGCCGATCGCGTTGGAAGAAGCAACCGAAAAGGAGGAGGTTTAAGTGAGCGAAGCAGAAACTGAAATTGTTGAAGCCGGTAAGGTTTCCAGTTGGTTAACGGAAAATGGTTTCGGTCACGAAGCCCTAGAGAAGGACCATTTGGGGGTTGAAGTCATTAAGGTGGATGCAGAATTTCTCATTCCCGTGGCAACGGCACTCTATGCTTATGGGTTCAACTGTATGCAATGTCAGGGGGGTTATGATGTCGGACCTGGCAAGGAATTAGTCAGTTTTTATCATTTGATTAAAGTCGATGATAATGTCGATAAGCCGGAAGAAATTCGAGTTAAGGTGTTTTTACCGCGAGAAAATCCGACAGTTTCTTCACTGTATTGGATTTGGAAAGGAGCCGATTGGCAGGAACGAGAAACCTACGATATGTATGGGATTGTTTATGAGGGACACCCCAATCTCAAGCGCTTATTAATGCCGGAGGATTGGATCGGCTGGCCGTTACGCAAGGATTACATTTCACCGGATTTTTATGAGTTGCAAGACGCTTATTAATGTGGGGAATAATCCGATTGTGTAGGGACGTTAAATTTAACGTCCCTACGCGATATTGGGGGTGCGATCGCGCTTAGATTTAACTTTGTTGCTTTTGATTTTCGAGATAGGAAAAAACAGATTTATCGCCAATATCCGGGGGAATTGCTTGGAAGACTTTACGAAGGGCGAAAACAGCAAATAAAATACTCCAACTGGCTAGAAAAAGTTGCTGAATTTCCGAGGGGAAAATTCCCGCCATAAAACCCAATAAAAGAATGGGAACAAGAGGAGTTAAGAGTTTCGTTTCCAAGCGATTAAAACAAAAGGCTTCTTTAAAATAAATGCCTGTTAAGGCTGCAAAAATAAAGCCCGTCCCGAGAAGTGTGAGAGGGTGTTTATAAATGAACAAAGCGAGGGGTTCCGGAGAAGAAAAGGCGATCGCCGTGGAAAAAACCGTTCCCACTAGCCAAAACATCTGTAACAATCGATGTAGCGGCACTAAATAAATGTGAATCGTTAACAGGCTAGTGCCTAAACCTAGAGCAAAGAAGGCAAATAAAACCGTTAAAATATTTAAAACGAAAGGTGTTGCACCCTGCCACAATAGTAAACTCGTTCCTAGCAAGAAAGAGAGTGCAGCCACAGCCAAACCACTGCGATAAATAATGACTCCTTGGCGATCGCGATCGGTGATTGTAAATTCGCCAAACTGTCCTTGATAAATTACGGTTTCAGTAGATTGAGAAGCAGTTACCATTTCAATGAATAATTATCGATGAACCATTAATGATTCATTTTAAACCATCTTTTCTAGGCGGCGAAATTCTTTCTCGATCTCTGCCCAGAGAGAGCGATTGTGAGGATCGGTGCGAAGGGCTTTTTTAAGATAGAGTCTGGCTTTGTCAAATTGGCGTTGATTAATAAGATGTCGTCCCCAACATTGATAGGCGATCGCCTGCCATTGACGCACTTCGATATCGTGAGGAAGGCGAATCGCTAACCCTTCCACTACGGCGATCGCCCTAGCAAAACGACGTTTTTTCAGCAAGTCTTGCAGGAGTTGGTAGGCTTCAAACTTAAGCGATCGTTCTCGTGCTGATAAAGGAGGACGGGGAATTTTCGCTTTTATCGGTTGTTGATAAATGGGAGTTTTGGGGCGAATGGGAGGAGGAGGGGGAGAGATAATACGCGGTAGAGATTTACCCGTTTTGAGAAGGAGTTGATACGCTTCTGTAATCTCAATAAATTTGGCTTGTGCTTCCCCCCGATTGTCAGGATTGACATCGGGGTGATATTGTCTAGCCAAACGTCGATAGGAGCCTTTAATTTGCTCCAATTCTGCTCCAAATTCTAGACCTAACACGCGATAGCATTGCACCAAATTCATTTCTACCAGTTATCCTAGAAGACCGCTATTCAATCTCAAAAATAACTCAGAATGGCTCGGTTGTGATAATTTATGATGAGAAAAGTCGAGGATCTGGTGCAAATTAGGGAATCAAGGATGACAAAAAAAACAATTCTCATCGCAGGTGCAACAAAAGGACTGGGACGGGCAATGACTGAGGGATTTAACCAACTCGGACATAGGGTTCTCGGTTGCGGACGCTCTGAAAGTGAGATTATAAAATTGCAACAAATTTATCCGAATAGTGATTTTCAGGTTGTCGATATTGCCGATGCCGATCGCGTCGAAGCCTGGGGCGATCGCCTCTTCAGTCAAGGAGATATTCCAGATTATCTCATTAATAATGCCGCTTTAATGAATCGTCCCGTTCCTTTCTGGGAAATTAGCGATCGCGAATTCTCCCAATTGATCGATGTCAATATTAAAGGAGTTGCCAATACGATCCGAGCATTTCTACCGGCTATGATGGCGAAAAAAGCAGGAATTATTGTTAATTTTAGTTCTGGTTGGGGGCGATCGACCTCCCCAGAAGTTGTTCCTTATTGTACCTCGAAGTCAGGAACTCACCGCTAAGTCCTCCGGACTCTAGCGGGAGCTTGAAAAAGCCCTAACCTGACCAGACTCAGCGAGAAATCGCTACGTTATTTA
>NZ_JACSWA010000052.1 GCF_016888125.1 Spirulina sp. CCY15215 | reverse complement strand
TAATTGGATTTCTACTCCCAATGAACGTGCCGATCGCGAACAACTGGAGAAGGAACGAGAACGACACGAAAAACAACAAGAACGACAACGGGCTATTTTGGCTGAAAATGAGCGCGATCGCCAGCAACAAAGAGCAGAACGAGAACAACAACAAAGAGAACGTGCTGAATCTGAACTACAAAAGTTGCGCGAACAACTCAAACAATTAAACATCGATCCTGATTCTCTGGGTTAATTCTTGGAAGCGCGATCGCATAACTTGCAAACTTTCCCAGAAACGCGATCGCTACTTCCATTTACTGGTAAAAATTAGATTACCTTCTCGAATTTCTACTTCTCATGGTTCAACTTCAACCTTCTTACTCCAAGCAGAAATCTCTGCCCACCATGTACGATTTGCCTAGCGAAGACCCGGAGGAACTTGGTTTGCCCGATGAATTTCACGATTTTCAACCGAATTTGCTGACTCAAACTTGTCAATCTCCACACCATCTTCGATCTGATTATTTTATTGCCAAGG